>CAMYJY010000026.1 GCA_947258835.1 uncultured Pirellulales bacterium | reverse complement strand
TATGAAGACCAGGAGGCAGGCCAGGTGTGGTCTGGACCTTTGGTGGTGCTGATCAACAAGTTCAGCGCCAGCGCCAGCGAAATTTTTGCCGGTGCGATCCAGGATTATGGTCGCGGAATTATCGTGGGCGACCAAGCCACGCATGGCAAAGGCACGGTGCAGGAATTGAAGAATTTGGGCAATCTGATCAGTACGTTGCGGCCGCCAAATTACGGTGCCCTCAAGATGACAATCCAGCAGTTTTATTTACCGGGGGGCGATAGCACTCAAAGTCGCGGGGTGCTGTCGGATGTGGAATTGCCCTACCGCACGACGTTTTGGGAGGGCATCGGCGAAGCCGAATTGGACTATGCGATGGATTTTGATCGCGTGGCACCCTTGTCGCATCAGGAATATCAGCAGGTGACGCCGCAGTTGGTCGAAAATCTGCAAGAGCGATCTGCACGTCGCCGCGCGCAGTCCGAGTTTTTCATCAAAGAAGAGCAGAAAATCAAGAGTTACCTCAGTAGCTTGGAAGAGGCGACGGTGACCTTGAATTTGGATAAGTTTCTGGCGGAGCGGGAAGAAGTCAATTCCGAGAAAGACCAAGAAGAAATTTTTGACAAGATGCAAGAAGAGGACCGCCCCGTGTTTCCCTCAACGCCCTACAACGAAGAGGTCCTGGCGATTGCGATCGACTATCTGGAACTGCTGGATCTGAGCCGTGTCGCGGCGACGCAGTAGTCCAATTTGGCCGCTGCTATGTTAGCGGAACCACCAGTCCGTCGTAGGCGAGTTCGACCTGTGGCGGTAATTCAGCGCTGACCGTGTGGTAGTCCAAGTCATGCGAGATATGCGTCAGCAGGGTCCGCCGGGGCTGCAGTTCCGCGGCCACGGCCAGCGCCTCGTCGAGACCAAAATGGGTGGTATGCGGGGCGCGGCGGAGGCAGTCGAGGATCAGGACGTCCAGGTCTTGCAAATGTTCTGTGCTGGCTGAGGGAATGGCATTGGTGTCGGTGCAGTAGGCGATGTTGCCGAAACGGAAGCCCAGGACTTGCACGTGCGGGCCGTGGAGTAGTCGGAAGGGTTGAAATTTAATCCCCAAAAGCTCGAAAGACTCTAGCCCAATGGAGTGGATGTGGAATTGGGGAACAGCCCCCACATGCAGGTCGGAGCGGGCTTGGAAGGCGTAGTCGAACGACTTGCGAATCCGCGCCTCGACCGGCGGCTCGCAGTACAAGGGCACGGGGCCGGGGAGGTAAAACTGCATCAGCCGCAGGTCGTCCAGTCCAAACAGATGATCGGCGTGTTCATGGGTGTAGAGCACAGCGTGAACGAGGCCCAGTTTTTCTCGGAGCAGCTGCCCGCGGAGATCTGGCGGGGTGTCAATCAGCAAATTGCCGGCGGGAAGGCCGAGGGCCAGGCCGCAACGGGTGCGATGATTGCGTGGCTCGTCGCTGGTACAGACGGCACAATCGCAGCCGATGGCCGGAACACCCACGGAAGTGCCGGTGCCTAGAAAAATCAGCTGGCCGGTGATGTCGCGACTACTAGCGGAACGAGACACGGGTAGGCTTTCTTGGCTGTGGCCGGCGGCCCCCCGTGCCAGCCGGGGGTGGGCTCTGCCGCCCAGGCCTTAGGGAGCGGGTTGATGGGACATGGCGGCCAAGTTGTGGAGTAAGCCCTCCGCCGCCCCGCTGTCGATGGCCGCGGCAGCTTGGGCCGCGGCGACGGTGGGCGTGGGGCAGTGCCCGGCAGCTAGTAGCCCGGCGGCTGCATTGAGCACGACGATGTCCCGCGCGGGCCCGGGCTGTCCGGCCAGGACCCCGCGGATAATGTGAGCGCTGTGGGCCGGGGTGCTGATGTGCAGGGTCTCCAAGGACGTGGTGGAGAGGCCAAAATCTGGCGGAGACCAAGCGAAATCGGTTGTTTGGCCAGCCTCGATTTGTGTGACGTGGGTGGTTCCAGCCAGGGTGACTTCTCCCAAGCCATCTTCTCCAGCCACGACCAAGGCCCGCTCGGTGCCGAGCTCGCAGAGGGCGGAGGCCACCAGGGGGCGCAGTTCGGGGAGACCGACCCCCAGCAGTTGGCAGCTGGCCCCGGCCGGGTTGGCCAGCGGGCCCAGCAGATTGAAAATCGTACGGATGCCCAGTTGTTGGCGGACAGCGGCGACGTGTTTCATGGCGGGGTGCATGAGGGGAGCAAAACAGAAGCAGATCCCCAGTTCATCCAGACAGCGCTGGACTTGCGGCACGTCGGCCTGGATGTTCACGCCCAGTTCGGCTAAGGCATCGGCCGACCCACTCTTGCTGGTGACACTGCGATTGCCATGTTTGGCCAGCGGAACCCCTGCGGCGGCAATCACCAGTGCGGCGGACGTGCTGATATTGAAGGTGGTACTGCCTCCACCACCGGTACCACACGTGTCCAGCAGTTTTGCATGGCGACTGCGGATGGGAGTCATGTGAGCGCGGAGGGCCGTGGCTGCACCGGCCACCTCGGCGGCCGTTTCGCCTTTGGCCGCCAGGGCGGATAGCAGCAGACCAATTTGTGCCGGGCTGATGTGGCCCGACATCACCGCGCCCATGGCACAGGTCATCTCTGGGCGCGACAAATTTTCGCCAGCCGATACCTGGCCGAGCAGGCTGGTAAACTCGGGATGCATGATAATTTTCCTGGGGAGAGCAGACCGGCAAAATTCTACCTGGAAACGGTCGCTGACTACAGAGGCCCCCCGGTCGAGCCTGAGCCGATGGGCGATAGCCCCGGTTCCGTGAGACGCGCCAGTGTTTTGCAGTGTAAATTCTGCTTGTTTTTCGCCTGTAATTCTCCTAGGATAGGCGACTTCGTTATGCTAGGGGTAAAATTTTTGGTGTTGGAGCACAGTGCAGCGACCAACGGGAGCGGGCCGAGTCTTTCCGGGCGGTAGCTCGCTCTGCTGGTGCCCCCGTTTCAGCCAGGCGGGCACTGCCGCCCTTGCCGCTTAAGGAGTCTGATGGCGAGAAAAGTGATCCTCGATGTCGATCCAGGTGTCGCCGATGCGCTGGCTATGTGCCTGGCACTGGGCGATCCCCGCTTGGACGTACTGGCCGTCACGGCCACGGGGGGCAATGTGCGGCCCGCGCAGGCCTCGCGCAATGTCCAAACGCTGGTGGAGCAGCTCGATCCGGCCCGCTCACCGCGGATCGGTGTTGCCGACTTGGAACAGCCGTTGCGGACGGATCGGCGTCAGCTCTACCATGACGACGGTTTGTGCGGTGCCCAGCTGGGCGTGGCAGAGCTGCACCACCGGCATCCGTCGGTCAAAGTCTTGGCCGATGCGATCCGCAGTGCTCCCGGGGAAGTGACCATCATCGCTGGTGGACCGCTCAGTAATCTTGCCATGCTGTTGCAGCGCGATCCCGATCTGGCAACTCAGATTGGCCATTTAATCATCGTGGGGGGGACCTTCAGCGGCCCCGGTGATGTGACGGCCGCGGCGGAGTTCAATATGTATTGCGATGCGGAGGCCGCACAGGCCGTCTTTCAGGCCCCCACCACCAAAACACTCTTGCCGTTGTGTGCGACTTCCCAAGTCGTTTTGGATTATGCCTTGCTGGATCAGCTGGCAGAAAACTCGAGCAGTTCTGGCAGCGTGTTGCGGGCGATTTTGCCGCCTGCTTTTCGCGCGTTTCGGCAGCGACTCGGGCTGGAGGGCATGATTGCTCCCGAGGCCGTGGCCGTTGTGGCAACCCTGCATCCTGAGCTGTTGGAGACGCAACGCTATTACGGGGACGTGGAAACCCAGGGGGGGGTGACGCACGGGGCCACGGTGCTCGACCGTCGCCGTCTCGCGCCCGTGCAGCCGAATTTGGATGTGGCGGTGCAGATCGATGCCGCTGCCACGATGGACTGCATCCTCCGCGGCTTGCTAGGCCAGCTGGCCTAGCTCAACGTACCTTGTGGAAATCAACATTGCTCGCATCTGCTCAGCGGTTGTTCTGGGGAGGGACAAACGCTCTGTTCCCAGGAACGCTTTCCGACACTGTGCGCTGACCGACGAAATCATCGCGGCGGCCGATTTGAATGTGCTGCGTTTGCTGGAGCTGCCCACGGAAGATGACGATTTCCACCTGGCGACCAATTTCGGTTCGTTTCACTAAATTGATCAAGTGCTGGTCATCTTCAACCTCGAGCGAATCAAACTTGAGAATGATATCATCGACCAGCAAATTGGCCTGAGCGGCTGGCGAGCCATTCTGAATGGCTTTGACGCGCGCTCCTTGTAAACGCGGCAGGCCAATCAAGTGGGCCGAGTTGACATCAAAATTCCCGTCCAGTGTCACACCCAAGAAGCCGCCTGCCACACGTCCTTGTTGGATGAGTTGTCGCATGATGCGTACGGCCACGTTGATCGGTATCGAAAAACCGATGCCTTCGTTGCCACCGGAATTGCTGGCGATGGCCGTGTTCAGGCCCACGATTTCGCCACGCAGATTTGCCAGCGGACCGCCACTATTGCCCGGATTGATGGCCGCATCGGTCTGCAGGAATTTCTGATAGCGGACCTCGCCATTGCCTAAGTCGAGGTTGGAACGGCCCTTGGCGCTGATAATTCCACGCGTCACGCTCCGTTGTAAATTGAAGGGGCTGCCAAAGGCCAGCACGATTTCCCCGATTTCGGCCGTATCACTATTGCCAATCCGCGCAGGCAGCAGCTGGTCTGCCGCGACCGCCAACACGGCGACATCGGTCTCAATGTCACTGAGCATGCGCGTGGGCTGAATCCGTCGTCCGTCGGCCAATTCCAGCCAAATCAAATCTTCTCGCGAATGCTTGATGACGTGTCGGTTGGTGAGAACGTAATCTTTGCCCAGATAACGCACCAACACACCCGAACCGGCTTCTTCGACATCGCGGAGCAGCCTGGACTGGGGCAGCGGGGCACTTTCAATGTGCACCACCGAAGGCGCTACGAGCTTGGCGACCCGTTTGTAGATCCCCAGCTCACGGTCGAGAGCCGCTACGTCTTGGGCCAATTCGCTAAACAGCTGTTCCCGGGAATCCAGCAGCCCGTCCTCTGGATCAACCGTCTGGGCACGACCTGGTGCCGCCGCTATCCAAAACAGGCAGCCCAGCAGCAACCACCAGGGCGGCGTTTGTGGGCGGCGTTCGGTCTTCGGCAACAGAAAAGTCCCAGGCACCATGTCAGGCTTTCGGCTTAACGAGGTTCGCTACTGTGTACTCGCTAAGAGGTTTCCAAGTCTGTGTAGGAAACGTCGCCGAGGCGATTCCACTCGCCTCTCAGATTGACGCCCGTTTCAGCCGTGCGTTGGCACGAGATGCAAGTCGAGGCGTAAGGCAAGGCATTTAAGCGGGCCAGCGGAATCTTACCCTGGCAGATTTCGCAGAGGCCGTACGTGCCTTGGCGAATTTGCTCCAGGGCCGTTTCGATCTGGGCCAGTTCGCGGCTTTCGACCTCTGCCAGTTGCGAACTGATCTCGTCTTGGGCGGCGTCGAGGGCCGCATCCACGACGTCTCCCCCGGTCTGCTCTGGTAACGATTTGAGCATGCTGAGGTCCCCCGCCAGGGCCTTTCGTAAGGCGTCTCGACGAACAATAAGAACCTGTTGCAGTTTCTTAATGGAATCTTTACGAGCCATGGTCAGTTCACTTTGTTCTTGACGGTGCCGTCCGATCTCCAGGGTCGGCCGCTACTGTATGCCGCCGACTAGCCAAATCCGTCGTGTGGGGTCCCGGAGGGCCGCGTCCGCCTAGTTCTCTCTGTTCGCCATCCGCTGGCCAGGAAGTCCTCTTCCCTCGGCTGTCGGATGCCCTTGGGTGGCACCCTGCTCAGGTCTCGGGTTTCCGAGACAGTCAAGTATGCACCGTAACTATAGTACGTGTGGTTTCCGAAAAAGGTCGCTACGGAAAATTCTTTGTTTTTTCTCGGATTGGGGGCCTGGTTGTTCGGTCTAAGTCCTTTTGTGGCAATTATTTGTAGTTTTAGTTATGTGCGCTAGATTTTTGCCCACCAGCGATGTTTTGACCAGGGGCTCTTTGAGCGACCAACGGGAGCGGGCAAGCGCTTTCCGAGCGGCAGCTCGCTGTGGTTGGCGGCCCCCCGGTCGAGCCGGGGGCAGGCTCTGCCGCCCTGTGCTAGCAGCAAGAATTTTTATATCTGTGCCAATTTTCCTGACACGCCGCCCAGCGACCAACGGGAGCGGGCCCATATCTTCCCAGCAGTCGCCCCTGCTGGCCGGCGGTGCCCTGGGACGAGCCTGGCTCTGTCGCCTTTTTGCATAGTTTCTTCGCCTGGCGGCGGCCGATGACCTACGTTTTAGTGGTAGGCCTCGCCAATCCGGTGGTTTTCCCTCCGGTGGCTACCGTGCCGGGCAGGGCCAACCGCACCGCAGCGCTGGGCTTAGGCAGCATGCGCCGGTATTCCCTGGGCAGGGTGCGAGAGCGTTGTGGAGGCCGGTCAACCTTTCGTTGCGTGATGCGCCAGACTAATTGCCAGCCATGCCACAGAGAGTTTCTCCATGTCCGAAACCAGCACGATAACCGACCCGACTGACGGATCCGATGTGTCGTTGGTCGATGCTCCAGACGGCACCCCAGCGCCTGATCTTGCACTCAGAATTGTGCAGTCGGGTGGTCAAGACCAGATGCAGATTTTGCCCATGGGCCAATGCACGGTGGGTTCCAGTCCGCGCTGTCAGATTCAGCTGCAGAGCGAGGAAGTGAGCCCATTGCACTGTTTGATCCTGCGAGGTCCGCGGGAGACGAGTGTGACGCGTTGGGCACCGGGTGTGCTGCTCAATGAGCAGCAGTTTCACAATGCTGTTGTCGTAGCTGGGGATTGCTTGAAGTTTGGCGATCTCGAGCTGCACTTCGAAGCTGTACCGACAGAGCAAGCGAGGGGGGAGCAGGACTCCTTAGACGAAGACATGCCACAAGAGTTAGACCAGCAACCGACGGAAGCGGAGCAACAGCAGGCAGACAGTCACTTAGCGGCACCAGCTGTTGCACCAGATGCCACCCCATCAGCAACCGAAATCCCGGCGGGCCGCGTATCGTCCACAAGTCACATAGCGCGCACGCGGTGCCGCAAGCTAGTTCAAGCCATGCGCGGCTTACGTACCGAAGTTACTGCGTACGAGAAGCAGGTCACGGACTTGCAGGACGAAAGCCAAGCAGCGCGATCCGAGCGAGATCGCTTGGCGGCCGATTTGGATAATTTTCAGCTGGAAGCTGCCGAGCGTAATTTACAGGCAGCGGAGGAGGCGAATCAACTTGCTTCGGAGTTGACAGAGGCCTACGAAAAAACAGAAAAGCTGGGGGTCCAGGTTTCGGAGTATTTGGCCGAGAACGAGCGGTTGCGTGCTGAGCTGGCCGCGGCCACTGAACTGCGTGAACAACTCGAGGCCGCAGCTGCCGCAGATCAGCAGCGGAAATTAGAGCTGGAACAGACCTTGGCGGAACACGAGCAGCACTTGGAGACGGTACAAGGTGAGCTCAAGGAATTGTGTGCGGCCAAAGAAGAGGCCCTGTCGGAATTGGCCACAGTGAAGACGGAGTGCGAAGCATTGCAGGAAACCATGGCTGCTTATCAACAGCGCGAGCAGGAATGGGAACAAACCAACCAGCAGCGCGAAGAATTGGTCGGCAAAATGATAACTTCGCGGGATGAGCTACGGCGGACAGTTGAGCAAAGCCAAGCGCAGACAACTGCAGTGCAGGCCGAGTTCGACGAGGCCGTGGCACGTTTGGATCAGCTGGAGGCCGAGATTTTAGAAACCGCTGAAAAACACCACACGACATCCTCTGCATCCTCTGAGTCATTTGAGTCTTCGGAGTCTTCGGAGTCTTCGGATGAACCGCGCGCACCGCTCTGCGAGGAACAAACTCCGCAGCAGGAACAACAGACCGCCGGTGACGATTATTTCGCGGCGCCCGCGCGGGATCCGCAGCAGGAAGAAGAGTTCCAGCCGCCATCTTTTATTGAACAATACAGTGAGCTGGTCGAGACCGAGGAGCCGTCGCCGACTGTGGAGTCGGCAGCGGAGGATTCGCCGGTCGTGAGTCCGGCGCCGGATGGCGATCTGGATGACGATTCGGAGGAAGCACTGCAGGACTACATGGCACACATGATGGAGCGGATGTGCGGTTCCACTTGGAATCCGGAGAGCACGCCGGCAGCGCCAGCTGCTGTGGAGTCGCAGTCAGACGCGTCGGATACGCGGGGCAATCAGTTTATCCACCCGACGGTTGCAGACCATGCCGCTGCGGAGCCAAGGACCGACCCCACTGTCGCGGAGCCCGTGACCAACCTTGCTGCTCCGGAGCCACGCGCTGCGGAGGAGCCGCAGGTGGTGCTACCGAGCAGTCCGCGGAGGCCGGAATTGTCCACCGATCTGGCTGCCATGCGTGACTTGGCCAATAGCTCAGCGCGGAACGCGATCGCCAAGCATCATCAGAAAGACGATATGAACAAGGCCGTGGCTAGCTTTGTAGGTTGCCTGGTGTGTATGACTTTAGGGCTTTATCTCATATTTGCGCTAGCACCGGAACCCAGTCTCGCCAACCATGCCGAACTCCTTTCTGGAGCCGGGTGCTTGGCGGTTGGCTTCGGAGTGGTGGCGGGCGTGATCGGCATCTGGAAAATGGTGGTGTACTTCATGCAAGCCATTCTTTCCGGTTCCGAGGAAGAGGAGGAGGAAGACTACCCGCCTGGAGCAGACGAGAATAACCTGAGTAGCGAGATGCCCGCAGTCGCTGCGTATTCGGATGAATACCACGACGAACCGACGGCAACGACGGAAGCAACGCAGCCCTAGACAAGCAGTCCATTCTTCTTCGTTGGGGCGTGGTGCAAAAAAATTTGCGCTAGCTCGCGTTGGTCGGCGGCCTCCGGTGCAGCCGGCTCTGCCGCTCCGACCTGGGACGCTGTGAGGGGACGAACCAGCTGCTACGCTTCTCCCAGGTGCTCCACGGTGACGTTTTCGGTAATGCCGCCGCGGGCGTTGAAGGCCGCTACGATTTTGAGCCACCGCGGTTGGAGCGTATCGACCAGGTCATCTAAAATGACGTTCGTAATATTCTCATAAAAAATGCCCTCGTTACGATAGCTTTGTAAGTAGAGCTTGAGACTTTTCAGCTCCACACACTTCTGGTCCGGGGTATAGCGGATCGTCAACGTGCCAAAGTCAGGCTGGCCCGTCTTGGGACACACCGAGGTAAATTCAGGGCAGACGATTTCAATTTCGTAATTGCGCTGGGGAAACTGGTTGTCAAACGTTTCTAGCAGCTGGCGGAAGTTGCTCATGCTGGTTTGCTCTCCTTTCATCGAGGCCTCAATTGTGACATGATAGGCGGGGATGTGAAAGAGGTGGTGTCTCGTGAGCGGAGGCTCACCGCAATCGATGAGCAGTCTTTTTTGAGCGTGAGCGATGGGTGCGAATAGTAGTGATGGCAAGCCGGCTGTGGTGCTGTTGTCGGGCGGGCTGGACTCGGCCACGGTGGGGGCGATTGCGCGCATGCAGGGCTTTGCCCTGCATGCGTTGACGATCGACTATGGGCAGCGGCATCGGTTTGAGTTGCCAGCCGCTGCGCGTGTGGCCGGGGCCTTGGGCGTGGTCCAGCAGCAGGTGCTGCCCATCGATTTGGCCTCCCTGGGGGGCAGTGCCCTGACAGCCGACATCGCGGTGCCCCAGGGGCGTACTGCCGCGGAAATGGCGGAGGGCATTCCCGTGACGTATGTGCCTGCGCGGAATACGATCATGTTGTCGCTGGCCTTAGGCTACGCGGAGGTCGTGGCAGCCGAGGATATATTTCTCGGTGTCAATGCGGTGGATTACAGCGGCTACCCAGACTGCCGTCCGGAGTTTATTCAGGCCTTCGAGCGATTGGCCAATGTGGCCACCAAGGCGGCGGTGGAGGGGACGGCCCGTTTTCGCATTCACGCGCCACTCATCCAGTTGACCAAGGCCCAAATCATAGCGCGCGGCACGGAGCTGGGGGTCGATTATGGGCTGACGCACACTTGCTACGCGCCCAGCCCGGCAGGCATTTCCTGCGGTACCTGCGACGCCTGCCAACTCCGGCAACAAGGCTTCGCCGCAGCAGGCCAAAGCGACCCCCTGGAGTACCAGCAGCAAGCATAGTCTCCATTTCGCCAACGACGAGCCGACCAAGTTCACACACAACTCGCAACTCGCAACCCGCAACCCGCAACCCAAAATGTTCCTTTCCGAAATCTACAAATCCATGCAGGGCGAAGGCATGCTGACCGGCACGCCCAGCGTATTTGTGCGCGCGAGCGGGTGCAACTTGCGATGCTGGTTTTGCGATACGCCGCATACGTCGTGGCATCCGGAGGGCAAGGACATCTCGGTGGATGAAATTGTGGCGCAGGTGGAAGAGTGGGACTGTCGCCATGTCGTGCTGACCGGTGGCGAGCCGATGTTATTTGCCGAGTTGCTGCCGTTGGCCGAGCAGCTGCGCCACGGGGGCTGGCATATTACGATCGAGACGGCCGGTACGTTGTATTTGCCGGTGGCTTGCGATTTGATGTCGATCAGCCCCAAATTGGCGAGCAGTGGACCGACGGAGCATCCCCACTGGAGCCGACGGCACGCCCGTCAGCGGTTTCAGCCGCAGGTGCTGCAAGCGCTGATGGGGGAGTACGCCTACCAATTAAAATTTGTGGTGGACCAGCCGTCGGATGTGCCGGAAGTCGTAGAATTTTTAGAGCGTTTTCCGGATGTGCCGCCCGCGCGGTTGTGGTTAATGCCGCAGGGGCAAACGCCGGAAGATCTGCGGGAGCGGTCGCAGTGGCTGGAGCCAATCTGCCAAGAGCACGGCTGGACTTTTTGCCCCCGGAAGCACATCGAGTGGTACGGGCCCGTGCGGGGGACTTAGGACGTGTTTTGACCCTGGGGTGCCACTCGGGTTTTATCCAGCCGTGGGCGCTACGTGGTGGCAGGTTTCTCCTGGGGTTGTGCCGTGACCGTCGGGGGGGTGCCAACCACCACCAGCGTCGCGCCGGCGATGATTAAAATCAGGCCTGCCAGGAAGAACGGATCGACCTGGTACCAGAGGTCGTCTACCCAGGTGGCAAGGAGGGTGTTCACCACCGGGGCGCCGCCAAATACCAGCGGCATGACGGCGGTCGGTTTGCTACCGAGATGAAATGCCATGAGGATGCCCCAGGTGCCCACCGCTGCTGCCGTTCCCGCCGCCAAGCTCCAGCAGGTGCCGCTGAAGTTGGAGTAGCACCATCATCAGACCCGCGAGAAACAGCGACCCGACTTCCTTCAGATGACGGCCGCTGGTGTTCGTCAAGAGGGCCTGGACTACTGCGGTGCCCCCAAACACGAGCGGCATCACCGAGACAGCGTTGCCGCCGAAATGAAAGGTCAGGATCATCCCGACCGCCCCCAGCACGGCGCAGACGCCCGCCGCCAGACTGTACGAGAGTCCCTTGATGGTCCAGGTCCCGGTCTCGCCGCGGAGTTTCAGCAGCACCGCGGGCACGACCGCAGCGACGCCAACATAGGCCAGGCCCATGCAGACCAAGGGACGCAGCCGAGCGAGACTGCCGGCGGTGGTGGACATGTCGGCCTGGCCCCAAGAGAGGACGGGCCCATAAACTCCCCACGCCAGGATGGTGACGGAGAGCGAGGTGATGGTTACTAGCAGACTACGCATGGCGGAGGCCTTGAAGTATGGAGGGTGAACTCGAAATGTGGAGGGTGAACAGGTGCGGGGCGGAGTTCGTGCTAGTTCCCTAGCGGCTGGCCCATGCAAGGGCTCACTCGTGTCGTCTTCGTAGTAATAGGTCTTGGTGGGGCAAAAGTTCGGCAGCGAGTCAGAGGCCCTCGCGCTCCGGCCGATGTGGATACGGTTCCAAATGCACGAGCACGTCGCGCAACTTGGAGAACTGGTTGAGTAATTGATCCTTGACCAAATGACCGATGCGGTGTCCCTCTTCCACCGTGAGCTGCGCGTCAACCTGGATATGAATGTCGGCCAGGTATTCCAAACCCGTCTTGCGAACCCACAATTTTTCGACAGCAGAGACGCGGTCAACGGACTCCGCCGCTTGGCGTATTCGCTGGACAAAATCCTGGTCGGCTTGTAAATCCAAAAGTTCGCTGGCACTGCGCTGAAAGAGTCTGCTGCCTGACCACAGGATGGCTGCCACAACGATCAGCGCCGCGGCTTCATCGGCCCAAAGGTATGCTGGTCCCGCCCAGCGCACGATCCCCAGGCCGATCAACACGGCACAGGCGCAGAGCGCATCGCTCCGGTGGTCCCAGGCGTTGGCAAGGATTGCCGTTGATCCAATGCGCTGACCGACGCGCACATTGTAGCGGTAAAGGGATTCCTTGATAATGACGTTGGCCGCTGCGATCCACAGCGTCCAGACCGGTGGTGGATGGTGTGGAAGATTGAGCCGCTGGATGGCTTCCCAGCCGACGAAAAGTGCTGAAAGAATAACCAGCAGGGCCACGTTGGAGGCGGCAACCGCTTCGGCCCGGGTATGTCCATAAGGATGTTCGGCGTCGGCGGGTCGCTGTGCAAACCACAGCGCAACGACAACGACGACCGACGCGAGCGAATCGCCCAAAGAGTTGATCGCATCCGCGATCAGTGCAAACGACTGTCCCAGAAATCCGGCGACAAGCTTGACGATCCCCAACAACAAGTTCACGGCCAAACCCAATCGGGCGGCTCGCATGGCGTCTTGATAGAGTGGAGCGGGGCTGTTTTTCTTCAAGGTATTTTTGCCGCAGTCCGCGGCAATCTCCTGCCGTTCAGAACGTGTGTTGACACGGGGTGCCGGATACCAAGGAGGCCAGCAATCAACGTAGGCTGGGGCGGAGCCCCACCTTTTTGAGGTATGTGAGATGTGAGATGTGAAATATTTGATGTGAGGTACGACCTCCTCAGTCCCACCTTTTCACAGAATAACAAATAAGGTAGGGCTTCGCCCAGCCTACCACGAGTACTTTGCCCGCCTGCTACACGCTACAAACCATTTTTTAGAAACTGCAGAGAACAAAAAAACCCGCGGTCGCTCTCGGCGACCGCGGGGGCTGGAAACGGAGATATCCCTGGTGCTACTTGCAGCAGGAGCAGGGGCACTCGCAATCTTGACAGCCATCGGCGTCACAGGTGCATTGGCAGTCCTCGCAGACGCATGCGTCTCCGCAGCAACAGCTGGTGGCGTCGGCAGCCTGGGATTGAAAACCGTAGGCAACGAACGATACGGCCACGAGTAACGCGGCCAATTTGGTAATCACAGACATCTTATTTTACTCCCGGGAGGTAGAACCTCCTCATTACCTTAAGGGTTGAAAAAGACCGAAACTGAAACCAAGGCTGTCTAATTCAACCACACGGAGCAGGCCGCGTGCTGGCGGAGCGACGCGGTGTAGAGGGGCGCCTTGTCAGGCCGTCCAAGGTGAGTCACACGGGATGGCTGCAGCGCGGCGGGTGCCACGGCCGGGGAGTCCTCCTTGGCATCGGTTCGCCAAGCTGCTGTTGTTGGTAAAACGGTGGTCGTGGCCGTCTGGCAACACCAGCATTTGTTACAATTTCCATCCCAGGGACATTCTTCTTGGAGCGTGCCGTGCGCGCGTCTGTCTTCATCCAAGGATCCCTTGCTCTCCGAGGGATTGTCGCGACTTGTGGGACCAGTGGTCTTGGCGGAACAGCCGCCGGACCGGTGTGGGCAGCAAGCTGGCAGACAGCAGCGGGATGTCGCGCAGGCAGGGGCCCCATCCTCGTGCTGCGAGGCTTGAAGGGCTGAGCAGCAAGTGCACGCACAAGAAGCCTGTGGGGGCAGCAGGAGGCTCAGGATGGCCCCGCTGACCAGCAGGGTTCGCGCTATAGTTTGGGCGGCTACCATGGAGGATAGGCTCGAGGGTTGCGTTGCACACTGCCATCATAGGCGCGAGGCCTAGCAGAGGGAAGAGAATTTTTAGGGATAAGTCATCCACCGC
Source organism: uncultured Pirellulales bacterium (assembly GCA_947258835.1). GTDB lineage: Bacteria > Planctomycetota > Planctomycetia > Pirellulales > Lacipirellulaceae > Bythopirellula. The sequence goes on along the minus strand of CAMYJY010000026.1, from coordinate 16,454 downwards.
GGACGTGGTCATGACGGTGAATAATCGTTTGCTGTCCTGCAGTATTGTATGGGAGTGGTAACAGCCCACAGATCTGGCATTTTTTCCCACGAGCGCAGCTGGCCGGTGGGTGCCATTCACCCCTGGCCGTTTTTGGAAAAGTGCCATGAATATGCTATAGTCATCCACATGTACGCAGCCTCAACCAAGGATCGTCCGATCATTCATCGGAAGAGATTGTGAAAACGCTCGCAGACCATAACCCAGGGCGGTGGGGCCCGCGGCCACGTATTTTGATCCTCTGCCTGCTCGTCCTGGTTGTCCTGCTTCCATCTTCCGCTTGCGTGCGGTCAACGGACGTCGTATCTTGGCAGACGCTGAAAAGCCTCGCAGCAAAATGTGCAGAGCCCACGAACACCAAGGGAAACGCCCACGTTCGTCGGCAGGGAGTAAGTAAGTCGTGTGGGCTACGTGCTTTTGCCGCTGCTGTTCGGTGCTTGGTAGTCCAACCATACCAACTTAACGGAGTCCTCTCCATGTCTCATCGCCGTCGATCCAGCGTGCTACTTGCCGTCGGAACTATCCTGGCCGTGGTCTGTGCCGCGCACCTGAACTTGCTTACGGCCCACGCGCAAACCAAGCCCGGGTCTCCAGCCACGGCACCAGCCATCGATCCCTACCTGAAGGCCATTCCGCCCAAGAAACGCCACCCGATCTTTCCGAATACGAAAGATCCAGAAGTCGCCCGGCTCTATGCCACTGCGTACATTGTGGGCGAGGCCTTGCGTGCCGGGGTGATCGAGACGGACCAGGCTGGCCAGCGGAATCAGGTGGACGCCCTGCGGAACTTCGTCGGCGACGTGTACCAAGAACTGGGCGGCGCGCGCTAAAGTTCCTGCAGTACCGCGACAATCTCCGCCGGTTCGGCGCGTTGGGTGTAGTCGGCGTCGAGAAACGCGTAGCGGATGATGCCCTGGGTGTCGATGACGTAAGTGGCGGCCAGCGGCAATTCGTCGCTGTCATCACCGTTGTACTGCACCAGGTCGACCAGCTGCTGGTACAGCGACGATACCTTGGCCGGAAGTTTGAACACGATGCCATACTGCTGAGCTACTTGGTTGCCCACATCGCTCAACACTACAAACTCGAGTTGGTTTTTTTCGGCGGTCGACAGGGAGTTGTCGGGCGTCTCAGGTGTGATGGCCATCAGCGTGCCGCCCGTGGCCTGGATTGCAGGCAGGGCCGCTTGCATGGCCCGCAGCTGCAGGTTGCAATACGGACACCAGCCGCCACGATACCACACCACGACCACGGGTCCTTGTGCCCACAGGGCACTGAGCCGCACCGGCTTTCCCTGGGCGTCCGGCAACTCGGCATCGATCGCGGTGGCACCCACCTTGAGTGCCGCGTCGACAAGCCCGCTGTCGCGGACCTCGGCGACACCGTCAGCAAAAACCTGAACCGTCTCGGCCGGCAGGCGTGTCCGGCTTTGAGCCGCTGCTTCCGCCAGCTGCGGGCCTAGCGCCGGGAATGTCAGGTCCGCATTCTTTGCCTTATCCGAACCGGGCCCTGCCTGAGTGCCACTGGTAGCCGTGCCGGCCGGAGCTGCTTCGGGACGCGCTGAGGTATCCGGGGCGGTCTGCTGGCCACAGCCGCCGAGTGTGCCCAGCACAAGCAAGCCCAGCAGCGGGAAACAAGACACGTTCGTTGTGATTTTCATCAGATAGTTTTTCCCTACGACTGGTTTGCTAAAAATTTATGGACCATCCCATGGAAACAAATCATGATGGCAATGTCAATCGTTTAATGTGCGTCGTTTCGTAGTGATTCAAAATTCTCAGCTCACATCTCACATCTCACATCTCACATCTCACATTGCCTCCGGTAAAGCACCCCGGTTACAATCACGCTGGACGGGATACGACCAGCACATGCTCGACGGCTCCGCGCAGCAAGATGTGATTTGTCAGTGCCAGAGGCAGGAACACGTGCTGCGACCCTTACCGTATTTGCAACAAAATATGACTAGGATGGAGCCGATAAGGCCGGCGTAGCGAATGAGCCTACCCCGGCGACAGGTGTTGGCGGCGATTTCACGACGGCCCGCATGGCGGTCTTTCCATCACATAGCTCCGAGCCCCCTCATGTAGCAATGATCAGCCAACCCTCCTCCCTGGCGGCGTTCATCGCCATCACGTTGGTCTTTGCCCTGGCAGGGCCAGCCCCCGCACAGCCAGGGGCCCAGCCCAACGTGGTCGTGGCACCCGTCATCCAGCGGAACGTGGTGGCCAAACAGTCGTTTGTGGCCACCGTCCAACCGCTACGACAGGTGACGATTGGCAGTGCCGTTGATGGGCGGGTCGTGCGTTTTTTGGTGGAGGAAGGGGACCGAGTGGAAGCAGGTCAGCCACTCGCTCAGCTCCGCACGGAAACGATTGCCCTGGAACTTACCGCGGCCCAGGCCGAGTGCGAACTGCGTCGCCAGCAACTCGCTGAGCTACGGAATGGTTCGCGACCGGAGGAAATTGCCCAGGCACGTGCCCGCATGATTGCCGCCCAAGCGCGGCAGCGCTACGCCGAGGCACGGCGTGATCGGGCCAAAGCCGTCTACCGCTCGCAAGGCGTGATTACGGATGACGAGTACGAAGAGGCAGTGGCCTTGGCGGCAGAGGCAGAGCAAAACTACTTGGAGGCTCAGGCGGCCCACGCGTTGGCAGTCGCCGGCCCCCGGGTGGAGCTCATCGCGCAGGCAGAAGCGCAGCTGGCCGTCCAGCAGGCCACCGTGTCGCGGCTGCAAGACGAGTTGGCGAAACACACGGTGATCTCGCGGTTTGCCGGTTACGTGGTTGCCGAGCATACCGACGAAGGTGCCTGGGTCAATCGTGGGGATGCGGTCGTCGAGGTCGTGGCGATTGACGACGTGGACGTGATCGCCCAAGTGGTCGAGAGCAACGTGGCGTTTATTGATTTGGGGCAGGAGGTGTCCGTGGAAGTGCCCGCGCTGGAGGGCCAGCGCTTTCCGGGCCGGGTGGCAGTGTCGGTTCCGCTAGCCGATCCCCTGGCACGAACTTTCCCGGTCAAAGTGCGGGTCACCAATCAGATCTTGCCGCACGGCCCACGGCTGATGCCGGGCATGCTCGCCCGCGTGGAACTCCCCGTAGGTAAGAAGACCACAGCGCAGCTGGTTCCCAAAGATGCGGTCGTGCTGGGCGGACCAGCGCCCATCGTCTTTGTGGTCGACAAGCCAGAGCCGGACGGACCACGCGCTACGGTCCGCTCCGTGCAGGTGCGGCTAGGCGTCGCCAGCGGCGCGTTGGTGCAGGTGATAGGGAAGCTGAGCCCAGGTGAACTCGTTGTGGTCGAGGGCAACGAACGGCTGCGGGCGGGACAGGAAGTTCGCGTGACCGGCACACTCGCGGCAACCCCGCCGGCGGTCAGCGACCAGCGGCGGGGGGACAGTACAACGCATGCCCGGCAAAGCCCATGAACCTCATTGACGCCTTTATTCGCAATCCCATCAAAGTATCGGTGGGCGTGCTGTTGGTGGCCCTGTTTGGCGTTGTGGCCTTGCTGCGGATGCCCATGCAACTTACCCCCGAGGTCCAGACCCCCACCATCACCGTGACTACGGCCTGGCCCGGTGCCAGCCCGCAGGAGGTGGAACGCGAGATTACGATCGAGCAAAGGCGTCCGTAAGCTGAGCAGTGAAAGTAGCGACTCGCAGGCCACCATTACCCTGGAGTTCAATGTCGGTGAGGATATGGACCAGGCTTTGCTGAAGGTCAATAGCCGGTTGCAGCAGGTACGTGAGTATCCGGCAGACGCCGACCAACCGGTGATCGTCACGGCCAACTCGTCGAGTCGGCCCATCGCCTGGTTCATCCTCAGTTCCGCCCCGCCGTCCCCGGCCGAGTTCGAGGCATTTGCGGCCGCGCATCCGGCACTCCGCCCAGAAGTTGAACGCATCGCGGCGACGCAGAATATTGGCTTGCAGCTCTTGCGCATCCGTCGACTCGTAGTCAGGCATCCCGAGGCGGCCGTGCTGGCCCCTCCGCAGGACCTGGAGGTGCCGAAACTGAAGCGGTTCGCGGAAGACGAAATTGAAGCCCGTTTTGAACGCGTCTCCGGCGTGTCGCAATCGAATGTGTTGGGCGGCCGCGAAGACGAGCTGCAAGTGATTGTCAATCCCGAACAGCTCGCCGCGCGGCAGGTCACGATGACGCAGCTCCGCGACGTGCTCCGCGCCCAAAATAAAGACACGTCGGCTGGAGATTTCTATGAAGGCAAACGCCGCTGGGTGGTACGCTCTTTGAACGAGTTTCGGTCTCCCCAGCAGGTCGCGCAGCAGTTGCTGGCCGTGCGCGACGGCTCCCCAGTGTACGTGGGGGACGTGGCCGAGGTCCGCTTGGGATTTAAGAAGCCGAGCGGGCTCGTCAGACGCTTTGGCGAATCGGGCATCGCCGTGAACTGCATTCGGGAAACAAACGCCAATGTCCTGGAGGTGATGGCAGGTCTGCGTGCGGTCACTGCACGACTGAACGCCGACGTGCTGGAACCTCGCGGGTTGTTGCTGACGCAGGTGTACGACGAAACCAATTACATCAACTCCTCGGTGGATCTGGTGCAGAGCAATATTTTCGTGGGCGGTGCCCTGACGATGCTCGTGCTGACCGGCTTCCTCCACTTTGGCGTGCGGGCCTTGATGGTCGGTCCTCTGGTGCTGGCCGCGGCCCTGGCGGCCGTGTTTCTCTCGCCTTGGTGGTTTGTGGTCTGCCTGGCCATGATGATTTTTGCCGGTTTTTGGTTCGCGCGCGGTGCACTGGTCGTCGTGCTGGCAATCCCGATCAGTATCATTGGCACGTTTTTGGTACTGGGACTTTTGGGCCGGTCGCTGAACGTCATCAGTTTGGCCGGACTGGCGTTTGCCGTTGGCATGCTGGTCGACAACGCGGTGGTGGTCTTTGAGAATATATTTCGCCGTAGCGGGCTGGGTGAGTCCACGACAGACGCCGCAATTCGAGGAACCCAGGAAGTGTGGGGCGCAGTTATCTCCTCCACATTGACCACCATTGCCGTATTCCTGCCGGTGGTGTTCGTGCAAGAGCAGGCGGGGCAACTGTTTCGCGATATTGCGCTGGCGATCAGCGCGGCGGTGGGGCTGTCGCTGGTGGTGTCGGTGATCGTCATTCCTACGGCCTCGGCCAAACTCCTCCGGCGGCGTCCAGGCCGTGACGAGGATCCCACCGCCGTGGGAACTGCCGTAAATCAATTTGGCACCCGATTCACCGACGCCATTGTCGGACTGAACGGCTGGATTCAGGCCCGCACGCGCCGCCGGCTGGCAACCATTGCCCTGCTGGTGGGGTGTGCGATGGGGTTCAGCTATGCCCTCTGGCCCCGTGTCGAATACCTGCCTACTGGGAATCGCAACCTGGTTTTTGGAATCGTCCTTCCCCCGCCCGGGTACAATATCGATCAGCTGATGCAGCTGGGCGAAACCGTCGAGCGGGAACTCCAACCCTTGTGGGACATCGACCCCGACGACCCAGCCGTCGCTGCCGGTGACCAGCCCGCGATCGGAGACTTTTTCTTTGTGGTCCGGGGACGTAGTGTCTTTTTAGGGGTGCGGGCCCTGGATCCGCTACGGTCGGGGGAGCTGGTGCCAGTCGTATCCGCGATTAGCCGCAAACTCCCCGGCGCGTTTGTGGTGGCCAAGCAGTCCAGTCTGTTTGAGGACGGCCTGACCGCGGGACGGACGATTGATATTGAAATTACGGGACCGGATGTGGAGCGGTTGGTTGCGCTGGGCGGCCTGGCCCTGGGCAGTGTCATGGAGATACTCCCTGGCGCGCAAGCGCGGCCGGTGCCCAGTCTGGACCTTTCCAGTCCCGAGGTTCATGTGCGGCCTAAGCTGATGCAGTCGGCCGAAACGCAGATGTCGGCCTCCGACATTGGCTTTGCGGTGGATGCGCTGGTCGATGGTGCCTACGTTACCGACTATTATTTCGACGGAAATAAAATCGACCTCACGGTCCGTGGTGAAAATCGCTTTACCGATCGGACGCACCTGATTGGCGCGGTGCCAGTGGCAACGCCCCTCGGTCAACTGGTGCCGCTCACGGCGCTGGCCGACGTGTCGCTGGCGAGCGGTCCGGAGCAGATCAACCACCGCGAACGCGTCCGCGCAATTACCATCGAGGTGTCGCCGCCGCCGCGGATTGCCCTGGAGGATGCCATGGAGCGGATCCGCACCCAGGTCGTGCCGCGGATGCAGGCCACCGGTCTGCTGCAAGCACCCTATACGGTGACCCTGGCGGGCACGGCGGACAAGCTCCGCGAAACGTGGCGTGCCCTGCGCTTCAATGTCGCCTTGGCCCTGCTGATTATTTATTTGTTGATGGCAGGGCTGTTTGAGTCATGGCTGTATCCGCTGGTGATTATCCTCACGGTGCCGCTGGGCGCTCTGGGGGGCGTGTTGGGGTTGTGGGGGCTCAATCTGTTTGTCATCCAACCCCTGGACGTGTTGACGATGCTGGGCTTTGTGGTTTTGATCGGCACGGTGGTCAACAATCCGATTTTGATCGTTCACCAGGCCTTGAATATCTTGCGGGAGGAACGCGTTGAACCTCGTGCAGCCGTGCTGGCCAGTGTTCGGACCCGCGTGCGACCGATCTTTATGACCACCACCACCACGCTGCTGGGCCTAGCGCCGCTGGTCTTGTTTCCGGGGGCGGGCAGCGAACTCTATCGTGGACTGGGCAGCGTGGTGCTGGGGGGACTGGTCGTATCAACGGTGTTTACATTGGTAGTGGCACCGACTCTGTTCACGCTGGCGCTGGACGCGAAAAACCTGCTGCTGGGCCGCTCAGAGTTTGCGCTGGTCCCGGATCACGATCCACCCCTGGAACTACCCAGCAGCGTGGCGGCACGCCCCACCTTTTATGTGTGATGTGAGATGTGTGATATTTGATGTATGGGACAACCTCAGTAAGCTGAGGTGCCACCTCAGAAAATCACACCCGACATCAAATATCTTACATCACACATCTCACATTCCTGACACTCATCTCGTCGGCCTCGCACGCCAGCCCGTTCTGAGGTCCCGGATCTCAGGCAGGTCCTTTCGCGATGCCCAAACGCCTGCGATATCTTCCAGGATTGCACTCTTGTCGAATACACCCGTGCTGGCCAACAACTTGTCAATCGCCTGTCGGATCAAGTCGCTCTGACTCACACCCCGCGCTCTGGCTGCGGTTTCCAACCCCCGCTTTTCCTCTTCTGTCAGGTAGACCTGTGTTCTGATCATCCCAGCCTCCCCATGGATTATTGTAATGTATACATTAGAATGATACATCAGCGCGATGGTTCGCTGCGAGGAATTATGGAGTGTTTTTGGCAACAAAAGCGTATCCAGGGTTATCGCGGACTCGGCAGCGTAGTGCTGGGGGGCTGGTTGTGTCGACGGGTTGGTAGGCTGGGGCGAAGCCCCACCTTTTATGTGTGATGTGAGATGTGTGATATTTGATGTATTGGGACAACCTTAGTAAGCTGGGGTGCCACCTCAGAAAATCACACCCGACATCAAATATCTTACATCTCACATCACACATCTCAAATCTAACATCTCACATTTCCGGTGGTCCTTGTTGCACCACGGTTTCAGGAAAGATCATGACCATCCGCACCCACCTCGCCCGTATCCTGTCCAGCTGCGCGGTGTTATGCATCGCCACCTCGGCGTCCGCCCAAAATTATCCCACCCCCACGGCTGATTCCGGCCCCAACGGCGGAGCAACACGGGCTGCCGCTCCCCAGTGCCCCGTGATGCACAACACCCCACCCGCCACAGCCAGGCACACGGCCGCGGGGGCTATGTCCCATCGTGACTGGTGGCCCAACCAGTTGAACCTGCGAATTCTCCATCAGAATTCACCGCAAAGTAATCCGCTCGGCGAGGATTTTGATTACGCGGAGGCCTTCCTGCAGCTGGATCTCCAGGCCTTGAAACAGGATCTGCACCAGTTGATGACCACATCCCAGGAGTGGTGGCCAGCCGACTACGGCCACTATGGGCCGCTGTTCATCCGGCTGGCATGGCATAGTGCGGGGACGTATCGCGTCGCCGACGGTCGTGGCGGCGCGGGCTACGGCACACAGCGTTTTGCCCCGCTCAACAGTTGGCCTGACAATGCCAACCTGGATAAGGCGCGTCGCTTGCTGTGGCCGCTGAAGCAAAAATATGGCCACCACATCTCCTGGGCCGATTTGATGGTGTTGGCCGGCAACGTGGCCTTGGAGTCGATGGGATTTCAAACGTTGGGCTTCGCGGGCGGCCGCGAAGATGTGTGGGAGCCCCAGGAAGATATTTATTGGGGACCCGAAAGCACCTGGCTGGGAGACCAGCGGTATCACGGAGACCGAGTGCTCGAAAATCCGCTGGCCGCCGTGCAGATGGGGCTGATCTATGTCAATCCCGAAGGACCCAATGGCAAACCCGATCCACTGGCCGCGGCCCGGGATATTCGGGAAACATTCGCCCGCATGGCCATGAATGATGAGGAAACCGTGGCCCTGATTGCCGGGGGGCACACCTTCGGCAAAGCGCATGGCGCCGCCCGTGCTGAACACGTCGGTCCGGCACCCGAGGCCGCCCCTCTTGAGGAGCAAGGTCTCGGTTGGAAAAACACGTTTGGAACGGGGCAGGCAGGGGATACCATTACCAGCGGCTTGGAGGGGGCTTGGACTTCCACGCCCAGCGAGTGGTCCACCGGATATTTTGACAATCTGTTCGAATACGATTGGGAACTTGTCAAAAGTCCGGCCGGTGCTTGGCAGTGGCAGCCCACCGATCCCTCAGAGACCGTGCCCGACGCGCATGATGCGTCCCAGTGGCATCCGCCCATGATGTTCACCACCGATGTGGCACTGAAAGAGGACCCCATTTACGCAAAAATTTCCCGTCGTTTCCACGAACATCCCGCGGAGTTCGAACAGGCCTTTGCCAAAGCTTGGTATAAGCTGACGCATCGCGACATGGGACCTGTTTCGCGGTTGCTCGGCCCCGAGGTTGCGCCGCCACAGCTGTGGCAAGATCCCGTTCCTGCGGTGGATCACGAACTGATCGGCGAGCAAGATATCATGCGCCTGAAACGTCAGCTGCTGGACTCGGGACTGTCGATTTCTCAGTTGGTCTCCACCGCCTGGGCCTCCGCCGCCACGTTCCGCGGTACGGATCAGCGGGGGGGAGCCAACGGGGCACGCATTCGCCTGGCCCCGCAGCAGGATTGGAAGGTCAATCAGCCGGCCCAACTGGCCCAGGTCTTGCAGAAGCTGACGGAAATTCAGCAGGAGCTCAATAGCGCGCAGGTCGGCGGAAAGCAGGTCTCGCTGGCCGACCTGATTGTACTGGGGGGCTGTGCCGGTATCGAAGCCGCCGCGCGGGAGGCCGGGCACGAGGTGCAGGTGCCCTTTTCGCCGGGACGGACCGATGCCTCGCAGGAGATGACCGACGTGGAGTCCTTCGCCGTGCTCGAACCAACATCCGATGGGTTCCGCAATTTCCACGCCGACGTGCTCGATCGACCGGCCGAGGAACTGCTGGTTGACCGGGCGCACCTGTTGACGTTGACGGCTCCCGAAATGACGGTCTTGGTGGGCGGCCTGCGGGTTCTGGGTACCAACGCGTGCGCACGCACCCAGCTGGGGGTGTTGACGGAACGACCTGGGGTCTTGACCAACGACTACTTCGTTAACTTGCTGGACATGCGCACCCAGTGGCAGCAATCCGCCGACTGCGAGCATGTTTTTGACGGACGCGATCGCCAGACCGGCAAACTGAAATGGACCGCCAGTGCTGTGGACCTCGTTTTTGGTTCGAACTCCCAGCTACGCGCCATCGCGGAGGTGTATGCCAGTCGGGGTGGGCAGCAAAAATTTGTGGAGGATTTCGTGGCGGCGTGGTACAAGGTGATGCAGCTAGATCGCTTTGACCTTAGATCTGTAAACGTTCAGGGAAAAAAATTCTCTCGCGGAAATGAACTTGAGGAGTGATTCCAATGTCTGCTGTAGCACTGATCACTGGAGCATCCAGCGGAATTGGTCGCCAACTGGCTGCTATCCACGCGGAGCAGGGGGGCGATCTGGTGATCGTCGCCCGTCGTGCCGACAAGTTAAACATGGTCCAAGAAGAACTGGAGTCAAAATACTCCGTGCAGGTCACGGTGATTGCCCAGGACCTGGCCCAGCCCGCCGCCGCCCGCCAGGTCTACGAGGCGGTGCAGGCTGCTGGAATTGAGGTGCAGTATTTGATCAACAATGCCGGTTTTGGCGGGCAAGGCAAATTTCAGCAGCGACCCTGGGAGGAGGACGCGGCCATGATTCAGCTGAACGTCGTGACACTGACCGCTTTGTGCCGGCTATTCCTGCCGGACTTCGTGGCCCGCGGCAGTGGTCGTGTGCTGAATGTTTCCTCTACGGCGAGTCTTCTGCCGGGGCCCTTGCAGGCCGTTTACTTTGCCACCAAGGCCTATGTGACCTCCCTGAGCAACGCGTTGGCGGAAGAGCTGTGCGGTACCGGGGTCACGGTGACGGCGCTGCTGCCGGGAGCTACGGAAACGGAGTTCGCGCGCAGGTCCGGCATGGAGAACACCGAGCTTTTTCGGCGGGCCGCCTCCGCGCGCTCCGTGGCCCAAGCGGGGTACGATGCCATGCTGGCGGGAAAATTGCAGGTGGTTTCCGGTGTGACGTTCCCGCAGCGGCTCCTGATGGCGGCCATTCCCTTCGCTCCAAAGAAACTGCTGCTGCGCCAAGTTCGTAAAATGCAAGACGTGCCCACCGCCTGATGACTGCGCGGGTGGCTAACTCTCCAGCGGCTGCAAGCTCTCTTGATAGTGCGTCAATGCCTGCTGAGGATCCAGGTTGAACAGCGCGCGGCCGTCGGTGGTCCAGCGACCATGCCGGTGCGTGAAGACGGCCGTTCCGCTCCGCAAATTGTCCACCGCCGCGACCTCTTCCATCCCGCCGCCGCGAATGGCCTCGAAGCCGATGGTGGCGCCTACCAAGGCATACAGCGCGCCGCTGACTCGGTCGACGGCAAACAGCTCTGCCGGGTCGAGAGTGCACTGCTTCCAGCGCAGCCCACGAGGTTTGCCCGTGGCGGTGGCGGCAGCCAGAAACTCGGTCTGGAGCTGCTCGCGCAGATCCGGAAATGTTTGCCGGGCCCACTGCCGCTGGGCCCGCTGCTGGGCCTGTTGCCAGCGCCGCCACCAGAACTGGGCGCAGAGGGCCAGCACCAAACCCAGTGCCAGTACTTTGAGGGGGTGCCACATGCGGTGTAATATTTTGCGGGACGGACAGGTCACAGAGGTCAGTTGGGATACTATAGCAGATTCCGCCGTGGCTCGTTGTTTCGTTGGAGGCCGTGCTGTGTGCTGCGTACTACGAACGGTGAAAATTTTTGTTGCTTGCGAGAATTTATTTGGTCCTTTACCGTAATATGCTCAAACTGAAAACAGGGGCTCCATGAAGCCGGTAAAGCCCGAGAAAACAGCCCCCGTTTCCGCATCGCGGCAGCTCACCAAGAAACCTAGTTGGGAGGCGGATGGAGTGGGCTTTTCCGGCCCAAACCGGCCAGCACTAGGGATACCTGTTTTCTCTTTGAGTAAGACAGCAATGCACTCTCTGCTCAGCCATTCTTGCGGTAGCAAAGGAACCACAACGAAACAACGCGACGACGAACAGGGACTTAATTTCTTGTTTATTGATTCATTGTTTCCGTTGTTTCGTCGTGGTTCAAAATTCTCAGCAAACAAGCTCTGGGCCCACATGTTTTCACGTACTTCGGCAGAACCTCGCGCGCGTCTGTTGCGCCTGCGGATTTTTCCTGTGATTACGTTGCGTCGTCCTCGTTGGAAGGCATCTCTTGTACGGAAATTCGATAGGCGCCCAAGGGCTTTTGATTCCACAGGAGCTCGAGGGCGTGGATGCCGGGCTCTTGGGCGGGAAGCGGTGGCAGGGGGACGACGACCTCCACAATTTCCAAGGGGTTTTGGCAGTTCACGTGAAATGACGTGCCAAACAGCTGCTTGTCATCGTTGAGCCGGACATACCTCAATTCAAAATCTTGTTTCCCATTCACCTCCGTAAGACTGATGTAGGTGAACGGGGAACTCGCGCGCATGCCACCCGGCCCTATTTGGAAGGTAGACTGGCCCGCCTCGTTGACCTTACGCTCTTGTTTGTGGTGCCGCTGGATATGCAGATCATGGAATATTCCAGCAACTATTTTTTTGTTCGTGATCTTGTCGACGTACACATGGTCGGCTACGAGCAGCGCTTGGAGGACAGGTTGCACGGGGGCGTTCCCTATCAGTTGGCGGGGGCAAAAAACTACGACTTCAAATAATGCACATTCCAAGGAACCACAACGAAACAACGCAACGACGAACAGGGACTTATTCTTCGTTTGTTGATTCGTGGTGGACGTTGTTTCCGTTGTTTCGTCGTGGTTCAAAACTCTCAGTTAGGAGGCTGGGGCACGTCTCGGTACCTGCTTCACACTGCTGGACAAGCCAGCAGGGGCACCCAATAGTACCATACGTTTCAAGCCGCTGCTGTTCGGCGGGGCGCTGTGGTCATGCGGCCTTCCAGGTCGGTCAGTTGCAGCAGGCCCATTTTGGCAACCGCCAAACGCTTTAAATCGGGACCTCCTTCCGTGGACGGCGAGGAGTTACGCTGCTGCCAAAACCAGGCGCTCACTTCCGGAACAATCCCCACGCGGAGCCCCTGGCGATGTCCGCGGACAAAGAACTCTTCCCTTTCGTCATTGGCCAGTTCTTGGTCCCAGCCACCGAGGCTGCGGACCTTGTTGGTTCGCGCTACGAAAAAGTTCCCTACCAGGTCACACCACCAAAATCCCTGTCCCCGATTCCGATAACCCCGAGTGAGCGTCAGCCGATTCCCCGTAAACTCCATCCAACCGTGCGCGGGCCGAGGTTGACGACGGACGAAGAGCCCAAATTTTTTCCAACTGGCTATGAGATCTCCCGCCGCCACATCCAGTTTGTCGGTGGCTACCAAATCCAAGAGGGTTGCCAGCTGCGTACCGCGCGGCAGTTCGCACTGTTCGTCGATCAGCAAAAAATACGGCGTGCGCACCCGTGCCAATAAGGCGTTGCATCCGGTGCTGCGGCTTGATCCTGGAGGCAGCTGCCAGCTATCCACTCCCTGCTGCTGAATGGGTTTGCTACCGGCCCCGGCCACCAAGATCTTCAGCTGGGGATACCCACGCCGCAGGCTCCGCACGAGGCGGTGCACGCTGGGCGGTTGGTTGGCGGTCGGGATGATAGCAGTCAGCTGGGATACGTCTGAGGTCGACACGGCACACCCCTAGGTCCACGAGAAGTCAAACAAGGCTACGCTCTGCTTCACTCATCGCCCCAGGAGCCGCTGAAATTCAATGAAGATTTGGCAGCTAGTCGGCAGTATCCAGATCCACTAGGGTGCCGAGGAGGAACTATTTCCGCAGTTTGCCCTGGTTGACAAAGTTAGCCCTGCCACCAGAGAAAAATCAGCAGGGCGATCCCCGTGATTCCCGCAACCAGCGCCATTTTGGCCAGCCGTTGATAATGTTGGTCTCGCAGGTAGGCTGCCGCGGTCCAGGCTATTTCTCCTTGCAGGGCAGACAACTTGCCAAAAACGCCACGCACGAAGGCTTGATGTTCTGGCGTCGGTCCGGTGGCGGCAAAATAGCATCCTGCGAACAGGAGTTGCTCATCTTCCGCATCGGACTCCTCGGCATCCGACCCGAAACCGCTGGTGAGCACGGAAATTAAAGCCTCGGTAAATCCACCGCGAATTTTGCACAGCAGCCCGCACAGGGCGCTGTTTCCCGGCTGTTTTAGTCCGCCGTCCTGCTGGAACAGCATGTACGTCCAATCTTCAAAGGCCCCGCAGGCGTGCCTGGTAACGGCCAACACGTGCTCGCTGGTAGGCCGTACGCGATGATCCGAGCCCTTGCCAAACCGCTGGTTGCGGGCCAAGTCGGGCCCGACGCGACGAACCAGTTCCACAAAACCGGTCTCCGTGTGCATTTCACTGACCAAGGCGATCACGGGAAAACGTAGCATCGTTGTTTGCTGCACGATCTGAATGTCGGTTTGCAGCGTATCGTGGAGCGGATTGGCCAGCGTCCGCACCACGTCAAATGGTAGCAATACCAGCAGGCCATTGAGCGGACACACCGGTGCCCGCGCAGTTACCAGCAGTTCGCACAAATGCGTCAGGCGTGCTGGTTCATCCTGTAGGTCACCCGTCGGGTCCTCCTCTGCCGCGGGGGCGGCCGTTGCAGTCCAGCGGGCCGGGTTGGAAAAGGCAGCCGGATCGCCGATCTGCAAGGTGGAATAACCGCCGCTGGACGGGGCCGTTAGGGGTACCGGCGCTCGCAGCGGAGTGGGCCCCTGGCGTGGAGGTCCTGTGGTAATCGTGCCCGTGGGAGGGGACGCAGGGTGGCCCGGCAACGGTGGGACGAGGGGCGTCGCTGTCCCTGATGGAGACATCTCTCTGTGTGCCAACTGATTGGTACCGCCCACACCCGAAACCACCAAAAATATCTCTTCGGCGGAGGCATACCAAGACAGCGGGGCGGTCCTCTCGCGGCTGGGGGGCAGCAGGGAATCCATGCCGGCAGCACGCATCAAGGCGTCGGCTTCCTGTGGGTTGCCGGTGCCCAGCACCAAATACAAGGGGGTTTCGTGGAGTGCGATTTGCGCGGCGGCCAGATTTGCCAGCCCCTCCGCCCAGGCCCGATCAATATCGGCAAAACGCGTCTCCGCGCGCGGCTTTTCCCGCGGTGTGGAACTCGGGAGCAGTCTGCCAGCGGATGCTGCCAAAAAACGGAGGGGGCTTAAAACAAAATTAAGCAGTCGATCAAAAATAGGCATGCGAACTCAAGTTGTTTTAAGACTTTTGGCCTTTTACAAAAGTCGGAGCAGAAAATAGCCCATCGGGAGCGCCAGCGAAATCGCGGCCACGGTGGAGGCCACTAGAAAACGCGATTTTCCGTTCAAGGGAGGGGCTCCATCCAGGGGGCGGGGTTGGCCGTGAATGGGGGGGCGGCCCATCCCCAGGTGCAGCTGCTGGGCGGTCTCTTGGGCCCAGGCGTCCAGACTCTCCGGCAGCCCACGGTCGGCCGCCAAGTGCTCGCCGGATGGATCGGCATAAATTCCTCGAAAGCCCATCACGACGCACACATAAAACACTTCCAAAGCGTTCTTTTTTGAGAGTTCCCCGGCATGGCGGGCACGAACGAAAAACTCTGCCTGCGAGGCCCCCTCGTAAAAATGCTCCCGCTCCAAGGAGTGCTCCTGCCACCATTGCTGGCCCTCCCAGGGCGTCTCGCTCATCTGGGTGTCAATCCAATGCACCAACGCGTACTTCGCCAACTCCCATTCCTCGCTACGAATCAGTGCGTTCTCGGCCCGACTGATCAGGCCTTGCATTTCTGACCGTTCCTCTTGGGGAGTGCGGGCCGCTCCGCTCCGCGCCTGCTGCTGGAGTTCGATCGCTCCCAGAAACACGGGGTCCACCGCTGTGGCAAATTGTGGTTCCATCGCTACGCCCTAATCCCCTGCCAGGCTCTCTCAGCTGTTACTTACCGCGGCGGACGGACCCACCGCACCTGGGCAGTATAATTGACCGTGTTGGGGTCGGCAAACGCTCACGTGCCTTACTTGACGTCGCGCGTCGTGGTGGGTTTGCTGGAAATGGTAGGCGGGCTTTCCGTCGGCTGTGGGGGCAGCGCTAGCGGCAGCGCAGCAGTCGTGCGACCACCACTAATCGATAGCGACCGGCTGACGTAGTTCAGCGGTCTGCTGCCGCGGCGGAAGCGTTGCTTCGCTTGCGCATAGGCGGCTCGTGGCGAAGCACTTTCCGCCAAATGCACGTCATTGTAGGCCAGCACAGTGCCCTTTTCGAAATGTAGGTTCTTCAGCGCCAGCACGTACTCCACCCGCGCTTGATAGTACCGAATGCGGCTATCTACCAGTTGCCGCTGGGATTCCAACAACAGGTCGATGCCGGCCTTGCCCTCATCTTCCAGCCTCATGAATGTTTTGACCTGATCCTCCGCAGCGTACAGGCGATTCGTCTCCGCTTGCAGCACCAGGAAGGTCCGCTCGATTTCACCAAAGGCGTTGCTCAGTCCAAACAACACATTCCGTTCTTGCTCACGCAGAATGGCCTTGGCCCGCACCAACTGCAGTTCCGAATTCCGCACCGCCGCGTGCCCCCGGCGGAAACCGATCGGGACGTCCAACTCAACGCCCAGCCGCCACTCCGCATGGTCGCCGCTGGTCAAGTTTCCCCAAGCATTGGAAAAGGTGGGGGCGCCGGTGGCGTTGCTTTGCGAAATCAGATCTTTGCCGAACCCGCGGGCCCGGTAACGGCCCACCAAGTCCAAACGGGGCGTGAGAAAATTC
>CAMYJY010000025.1 GCA_947258835.1 uncultured Pirellulales bacterium | reverse complement strand
GGCAAGCGCTTTCCGAGCGGCAGCTCGCTGTGGTTGGCGGCCCCCCGGTCGAGCCGGGGGCAGGCCCTGCCGCCCTGTGGTTCCTAGACTGACTTATCACCATTGGCTGACGCTTATCTTAGGGCTATTGGTCTGCGGCTGCCTACCACCGGCGGCAGCGCAAGATTTTCCTGACTTCGGAAATTTTCGTGCCAGCGGATTGGGTGGCCCTGCGGCTGAGGTCACGGCTCGCGCCGAGTTCACTGTGGCGACGCCCCACCGGCCGGCACGTTTGTTTGTGACGCTGGAGATCCCCTCAGGCTATCACGTCTACGCCATCGATCAGGGTGCTCTCCCAGACGGAGGGGGAGGCCCACAACCGACGGTCCTGCATATCGAACCGGCTGGGGCCAAGCTGGCCGGCCCCTGGCGCGCCGTGCCAGCGCCGGAAACGCACATCGACCAGGTGGCCTGGGTCGGGTTGGAACTTCGCGAGCATGCGGGACAAGTCACCTGGGTAGCACCGCTGGAAATCAAGCCCGGTAGCGATCCCAGCGCACTACAAATTAAAGGCCGCGTGACCGGGCAGGCCTGCACACCAACGACGTGCATTCCCTTCGAACAGAATTTCGTGGCCCAAGTGGGGGCGGGAATCGCTGTTGCTGAGACCCCGCGCGCAGCGGTGGCGACCGATCAGCAAGACGAGTTGTCCCTGCTGGTCATTCTGGGCTACGCACTGTTGGGCGGTTTTATCTTAAATCTGATGCCCTGCGTGTTGCCCGTGATTGGCCTGAAGGTGTTGTCCTTTGCCAAACAGGCCGGTCAGAGCCGAGCCCAAATTTTATTGTTGAATTTGACCTACGTGGCCGGCATGCTGCTGGTGTTTATGGTGTTGGCCACCTTGGCGTCCCTGGTGCAGTTGGGCTTGGGAGATACCAGCCTCGGCTGGGGCGAGCTCAATACCCATACCTGGTTCAAGGTCTCGATGGCGGCGCTCGTATTTGCCATGGCGCTCAGCTTTCTGGGAATCTGGGAGCTCCCCGTTCCCGGTTTTGCCAGCTCGGCCAAGGCCACCGACCTCTCTTCTCGCGAAGGCCTCCTGGGCGCGTTCATGATGGGCGTGTTTACCACAATTTTGGCAACCCCGTGCAGCGGACCCTTTTTAGGCCCCGTGTTTGGTTTTCTCATCAGCCAACCGGTCTCCATCACCTACGCCGTCTTCGCAGCCATCGGGATCGGCATGGCCTTACCCTACTTACTGATTGGCCTGCAGCCGTCGCTGGTCAGCTGGTTGCCCAAACCGGGGGCCTGGATGGATACCTTCAAACAGCTGCTGGGTTTCGTGCTGTTGGCTACGGTGGTGTGGTTGTTTTCTACGATTGCGCCCCAATATTTTGTCGCCACGCTCAGTTTGCTATTCGGGATTTGGTTTGCCTGCTGGTGGATCGGTCGGACCCCCATCACGGCCCCTGCCGACAGCAAACGCAAGGCCTGGCTCGGGGGCGTTGCCGTGGCCACGCTCGTCGGCCTG
Source organism: uncultured Pirellulales bacterium (assembly GCA_947258835.1). Classification (GTDB taxonomy): domain Bacteria; phylum Planctomycetota; class Planctomycetia; order Pirellulales; family Lacipirellulaceae; genus Bythopirellula. Next base: position 22,098 of record CAMYJY010000025.1, on the reverse strand, counting down.
GCCGCCTTCCAGTTTTTTGTCCCCGGCGACTCGGTTTTGCCCTGGCAACCCTACTCCCCGGCAGCCCTCGCGGATGCCCGTGCCCAGGAGAAAACGGTGCTGGTCGATTTTACGGCCCAATGGTGTCTGACTTGCAAGACCAACCTCAAACTGGCCATCAATCGTGAAGAGGTCAGGCAACACGTGGAGGACAACGGCGTGGTGACCTTACTGGCCGACTGGACCGACAGGGACCCGGCCATCAAACAGGCCTTACTCGAGCACAATAGCCAAAGCATTCCCCTGCTCGTGATTTACCCGGCCGATCCCCAGCGCCCTCCGATTGTCTTGCGAGACCTGCTTACCAAAAGCATGGTACTGGAGGCGCTCCGCCAAGCAGGGCCCTCCCGGAGCAGTGACAAACAGGGCATGGCCCACACGCCGCAGGGAGCAACGCTGAACCTCGGTGGGATACTCGATGCCGCCGCCCGCTAATGACAAACTGGGGCCGCGGTATGAACCGCTCATCGATACGTGGGTAGGCCCCCCGGAAAAGAAGACCGGTATCCGGTGACCAGCGGCGGCAGGGCTGTCGCGGCCCTGGCGATGATTGCCGGCGTCGGATTGTTTGGCGCCTTTACCGGATTTGTCGCGTCCTGGTTCGTCGACCCGAGCGCGGACGAAGAAGTGAACGAGTTGCAAGAAATCCGTGAACAATTGCAGGCGATCCAGCGCCAGCTAGACCGCTGTTGATTCGTGGTGCACTTCGTTTCCGTTGTTTCGTCGTGGTTCAAAATTCACTGCCGCCCTAGGAGCCCGCAGCGCACCAGCGGCTCTCACCGCTGCCAGCCACAATCCTGCCGATGGGCCAACTCGCCAGTCCCAGACCGGCAAGCTGCTGCTGGATGCTTTCAGCGTAGTACTCGCTGACAACCATCGTAAAACCGATCCCCATGTTGAAGACGCGGTACATTTCTTCGTCCGCCACCTCTCCCAGCGTTTGCAACCAAGCGAAGACGGCAGGCAGTGGCCAACTTCCCCGGCCGATTTCCGCATCGGCATGGGGCGGTAAGACGCGGGCCAGGTTCTCATGCAAGCCACCCCCGGTAATGTGGGCCATGCCATGCACGACGGATTTTACTTTGTAGTGGTGCAGCACCTCCCGCGTGGCCCGCGCATAGAGCTGGGTCGGTTCGAGGAGGACTTCCCCCACGGTTTGCTCCGAAAAATCAACCGGATCGTCCACCGCCAGCCCGGCATGGGCGAACACAATCTTACGTACCAAGCTAAATCCATTGGAGTGGATACCGCTGGACTCAATACCGAGCACGACATCCCCCGGGACAATAGCGCGACCATCCAGCAAGCGGGATTTCTCCACGATCCCCACGCAAAAGCCGGCCAGGTCGTAGTCACCGGACTGGTAGAGGTCGGGCATGATGGCCGTTTCGCCACCGATCAGGGCCGCATCGCTTTCCAGGCAACCAGCGCTAATGCCGCTGACAATCTGCTCCAACCGGCCCGGATCATCCTCGGCCATCGCCACATAGTCGAGGAAAAACAGCGGCTCGGCGCCGCAGCAGATAGTATCGTTCACGCACATCGCCACCAGATCGATACCCACGGTATCGTGGCGTCCCGCCAACTGGGCCAGCTTGAGCTTGGTGCCCACCCCATCGGTCCCCGAAACCAGCACCGGTTCTCGGTAATTCCGGGAAAACAGGCCACCGGCAAAGTCCAGCGCGAAGAGCCCGGCAAAGCCGTTATTCCAGGGCAACACGCGGGGGCAATGCGTCTTCCGCAAGAGGGATGGCAGGCGGGCCATCGCTTGCCCGTAGCGCTCCAGATCAACGCCCGCATCCTTGTAAGTTATGTTTGCCATGCAATTGGATGAGGGAATCTACGACCCCCGGATCCGCTCCTGCTAGTCGCTCACCAAACGGAGGGGCACACCGGGTGCCCAGGTGCCATGCGCAACACCAACGCTCGCCAGAAGCCCCCAGGCAACCACGGCTAGGAATTTTACGACGGTTCCGCGGGCCATGTCAACGGACCGGTGGCGGTGGCCAGGAGCCGAGACGTCTTCCCGTCCACCGCCCGCAGGACTCGGGCCCGCTCCCGCTGTCCGACTGCGGGCCAGAATCTCTCCCAGCACGGGGCGGCCGCGGGGCCGGGAACCGAGAGGGCCGATTGTAGGGGTCAATCTGATGTTGCCGGCCGCTACGCATGCCACTTGGATCGGCTAGCCAAACTGGACCTGCTGGACCGGTCTGCGCGACCAGCCAGCAGACAACCTGTTGCATGGGCAGCGACGGTAGCAGCGGAAATTAGGTAGAGCGAAGCTATATAGACGGCTTATTTGGCTGTCAAGCGAATCTCGACAGGTGTCGAAAGATTAAGGCGTGCCTCTACCGCAGGGCAGGGGTGTTGGCACATTTTTTAATCCTGTTAGACCTTAGTCCTTCCCAAGAGCCTCCGCCTATGTTAACCCAATGGACTCCGCATCTCTCCACCGCCACCGGCCACCCGCCCGTAGTTATGGCCAAATCGCAACGTTTTTTGCAGTTCTACTACCCACTGCCCTACGGGGCCATCGTGGAAGATGCCGGCGTGCAGTTCGCCGTTTACAGCCATTCGGCCACCGTCATGCGGGTCTTGCTCTACCGACGGGTCACCGACCGTGACCCCTACCGAATTATTGACCTCAATCCGGAGACCGATCGCTGGGGAGATATTTGGAGCGTTTTTGTACCTGGGCTGAAGTCGGGGCAATTGTATCATTACCAGGCCGACGGGCCCTACCGGCCGGAGGAGGGCCACCGCTTTGATGGGCGGGCCAGGCTGATTGATCCCTACGCACGGGCCTTGGCCGGTAAGTTTCAGTCCTCCAACGACGGCGTGATTCGCCCGCCCAAATGCGTGGTGGTGGATGATGCGTTTGACTGGCAGGGTGACCGGCATTTACGGCGGCCGATGTCCGAGTCGGTGATTTACGAGATGCATGTGCGGGGATTTACGCGGAGCTCCTCGAGCAAGTCCAAACATCCGGGCAGCTACCTGGGCGTCATCGACAAGATCCCTTACCTCAAATCGCTGGGAGTCACCGCCGTCGAATTGATGCCCGTACACGAGTTTCCCGTCAACGATCCGCTGGGCAATAAAGCCGAGCGGCGAAATTACTGGGGCTACGATTCGCTGGCCTTTTTCTCCCCGCATCGTGGCTACATGCACGGGTCCAAAGCGGGCGATCAGGTCCGCCAGTTCAAGGAAATGGTGCGGGCTCTGCACGCAGCAGATATCGAGGTGATTCTGGACGTGGTGTTCAATCACACGGCCGAAGGCAACCAGGACGGCCCCACCCTGAGTTTTAAAGGGCTGGAAAACAAAGTTTATTACATGAACAATCCCGATGGCACCTACAAGAACTATTCGGGCTGCGGGAATACGGTCAATGGCAACCATCCCATCTGTCGTGAAATGATCTTTCACTGCCTGCGGCATTGGGTGCACAATTATCATATCGATGGGTTTCGCTTTGATCTGGCTTCCATCCTCAGCCGCGATCGCAGTGGTGAGTTGATGCCGAATCCACCGCTGGTGGAAGTGATTGCCGAAGATCCCCTGTTGGCCGATACAAAAATCATCGCCGAGGCCTGGGATGCGGCCGGTGCGTTTCAGGTCGGCTCGTTTGCCGACACGCGCTGGGCCGAGTGGAATGGACATTATCGGGACGACGTACGTCGCTACTGGCGGGGCGATCAGGGGCTGTCGGGGGCTGTCGCTACGCGACTGGCCGGTTCCAGCGACCTCTACCAAACCAGCGGCCGGCGGCCTTACCACAGTATCAATTTTGTGACCTCGCACGATGGCTATCCGCTCTACGACCTGGTCAGTTACGAACAAAAACACAATCAGGCCAACGGCGAAGACAATCGAGACGGCGACAACAACAACTACAGCGCCAACTATGGTGTCGAGGGCCCCACGCGACGGCAACCGATTGTCGAGCTGCGTCGGCGTCAGGCCAAAAACATGATGGCCACGCTGCTGTTAAGTCACGGCACGCCGATGCTCCTGTCGGGCGATGAAATCCTGCGGACCCAGCGAGGCAATAACAATGCCTACTGCCAAGACAATGCCATCAGTTGGTTCGATTGGAAGTTGTTGGAAAAAAATGTCGAGATGTTGCGGTTCACCCAGGCCCTGGTGGCCTTTCGATTGTCCCAGCCCACCGTCCGGCGCGCGACTTTCTTGACGGGCGCGCCGGCTGCCAACGGGGAATTACCAGACGTAAGCTGGTATCTTCCCGATGGCCAGCCGATGACGTGGGAACAGCCCAGCCAGAGCTTCCTCTGTATTTTTGGTACTGCTGGACTGGAGGACCCGGCCGCACGGCCGCTGATGCTGCTGATGCATGCCGGCTCAAGCACGCAGGAGTATCTCATGCCCCCTGGCGTGCAGTCGCTGGACTGGCAGCAATTTATTAACACGGCTGCGCCCAGCCCCCAAGATATATTCCCCAACCTGGATGGCCCCCGGCTTCCCCACAATGGCAAACTTGCGCTGAAACACCACACGCTGATGTGTTATGTGGCGTAAGAACGTGTTTTCACAGTGGGGTGCCACTGCTGGTTTTATGGCAGCAGTGGACGTCAGGTACCTGCTGGGCACTGCTGGGCAAGCCAGCAGTGGCACCCACGGACCTGAGAATGTGAATTTTAAAACACATTCTCAGGGCTGGAGTCGGTTGGTATTTGTGGGTACCCTGAAGGGGGCCGCGTTCCCCCCTGTGGCCCTTGTTTTGACCCTTTGACTCGCTACCAACCCTCCGTGGGCCATGACTCCAACGAGTATTTCCCAAGCGATCTCGATTATTGGCATTGGCGATGATGGCCTGGCTGCCGTGCCTGCCAGCGCGCGTGAATTGATTCTGGAGGCCGACATCCTGGTCGGCAATCAGCGGACGCTCGACCTGGTGCAGGAGGCCCGCGGTCAGCGGTTGGTGATGGGGGGGGATTTAGGGGAAGTGGTCCGGCAGATCAATGCGTCTGGCGCCGAGCAGATTGCCATCCTGGTCATCGGTGATCCACTATTCTATGGACTGGCGCGTTATCTGTGTGACGCTTTGGGACGGGAGCGGTGCGAAATTGTACCCCACGTCAGCAGCATGCAGCTGGCTTTTGCCCGCGTCAAAGAGAGTTGGGATGAGGCCTACCTCACCAATTTGGCCAACCATTCCTTGGAAGCCGTCGTGGAACGCATTCGGGTGGCCGAAAAGGTGGGACTCTTCACCACCGCGGAACATGGTCCGGCCGCTGTGGCTCAGGCCTTGCTCGATCGTCAGCTAGATTATTTTACGGTTTACGTGTGCGAAAACCTGGGTGCCCGCAATGAATGCGTTACGCGCGGTACGGTAGTGGAAATTGCCGGCCAGCAGTTTGAATCGCTGAATGTGATGGTCTTGGTGCGGGACACCACGGTTCCCGATCGAGCTCGCGATCTGCAACGACACCAATTGTTTGGTAATCCTGACGAGGCCTTTGTGCAGTCGACTCCCAAGCACGGGCTATTAACCCCAGTGGAAGTCCGCTCGCTGGCGCTGGCCCAAATGGCGTTACACACCCGGGGAGTGATCTGGGACGTGGGCGCGGGATGTGGCACGGTCAGCATCGAAGCGGCCCAGCTGGCACCAGGGGGTCAGGTCTTTGCCATCGAACAAGATCCCGAGGATGCCGGGTTGATTCAAGAGAATGCCGAGCGATTTGGCGTCTCCAATGTAAGGCCTATTTTAGGCCGCGCCCCGGAAGCCTGGTCCGACTTGCCCGATCCGGATGCGGTCTTTCTGGAAGGGAGCGGCCGCGAGGTGGTCCGCATTGCCGAGTTGGCCTTCGAGCGTCTTACCGGCGGTGGCCGCTTGGTGGCCAACCTGATCAGCATTGGAGCCTTGGACGAGCTCCGCCAAGCACTGGGGACGCGCGCCACCGAAGTCCAAGTCTGGATGCTGAATATCGCCCGCGGCACGGACCAATTAGAACGTCTCAAGTTCGACGCCCTGCATCCCACCTTCTTGATCGCAGCGACGAAATGAGTTTCGAGTTGCGAGTTGCGGGTTGCGGGTTGCGAGCGCAAGCCCAAGAGGTAATCCGCTTTGCCCCCCTCCTGTGCTGCGCTGATAACGATTTTGTGGGCAGTATTGGGGGGGGCAGTCATTCCCGCGTAGGCGGGAATCCAGTAGCAGTGCAAGTTGTCTAGATTCCCGCTTGCGCGGGAATGACGCGGGTGGCGGGAATCCAGCGCGGCTGCCCGCCGCCATGTCCGGGTGCAAGAGCGGGCTCGTTGTATTTGTTCTCACGGAGGCACAGAGACACAGAGCGGCTCACACCACAAACCACAGAAGAACACGCCACGCGCTAGCACATTCCTGTAGGTTGCCCCCGAAAAATGCGGGCCCGTGCGGAGAAAGGGCACGTTGGCAGTGCAGAGGCGAAACGACTTTACTATCTCCGTGTCTCTGTGCCTCCGTGAGAAACAACTCCCAACTTTTGTAGATTCAGGCAATTTTGCCGGCTGTGCGAGAAAAGACTGGAATACGAACAAGTGCGGGCACGGGGAGATGACCGTGCTGGCACGCTACCACATCAAATCGTTACCAGCGTTGGATGCCACCCTTGAGTTTCGAGGCGCGAGTTTAGTAAATCGCAACACCAACCGTAACTCGTAACTCGCAACCCGAAACTCGCGCCTCGCGCCTCGCAACTCGCATAACTCATAACCCGCAACCCGCAACTCCTAACTCGCAACTCGCAACGGTGCAAGCAATGTGTGCTTCATAAAAATGTTCGATGTCGGCTTCCGGGCCCATGACGACCACGATGTCCCCCTCGTCAAACCGTTCCTCGTCGTTGGGATTGAAGATGGTTTCGCCACTGGCGCGGCGGATGGCTACGATCATCAGCTGGTGTTCGGCCGCGGTTTGACGCACGGGTTGGCCCAAGGCGGGGCTGGAGTCCGCGACGGTGAATTCCTCCAGTTCTGCGTTGAAACCTGATTCGTGGCCCACGCAACGGAGCAGTTCGGAAGCTTCCGGCCGCACAATGATATCGGCAATGCGCTCGGCGCCGATAATCGCGGGCATCACCACCTGGTCCGCACCCGCCTGCAGGAGTTTTTTTTCCGTGCGCGGATCTTCGCCGCGGGCCACAATGGTAATTTTTGGGTTCAGATTGCGAATGGTGAGCGTCAAAAAAACATTTTCGGGATCGCTGGGAATGCTCAATACGATCGTCGCAGCCCGGTCGAGCCCTACCGTCGTGAGCACGCCCTCGTCGGTCGCATCCGCTTCCAGGCAGATGTAACCTAGCGTTTTGGCGACGGCGATTGCATCCGGATTGGGGTCGATCACCAGAAAAGAAACGCCATGCCGGGCCAACCGTTGGGTCAAATTCTGGCCAATACGACCGAAGCCGCAGACAATGACGTGCTGCTGGAGTTTTTCGATTTCCTTGCTCATCTTCTTGGCTCCCAAAACCTTATCGAGTTGGCCTTCGACAATGGCCTGTACTAGCATGGCGAGCGTATAGGCCATGGCCAGCATGCCAAAAACGATCACCATGATGGAAAGAAACTGCCGCGAGTCGGGGACTTCGGTGTCTACGCTTTGCGAATAGCCCACACCGGCAATCGTAATGACTGTCCAGTAGATGGATTCCAGCATGGATTTCTGGAACATCCAGTGAAATGCCCACACCGAAGACACGAATACCGCGCCCAAAAACACGGCTCCTCGTCGCGCTCTCTCCCAGGCTCGGCTCATGTGATCTGGTGGGGTAAAAACCTGTGCCACTACCTGCGCGGTGCAGCGCCCCATGCGGGCAGATGCCCGCCGAGGGGAAGCTCACCGTGATTGGCAGTCTGGCCGCCTCGGGTGTGGCCGCTCTAGGTGTGCCGCTCTAAGTGTGGTAGTCGGCGTTCAAACGTACGTATTCCGTCGTTAGATCCGTCGTCCAAAACCGAGCCGAGGCGGTTCCCTCGTCGAGCAACAGCAAAATCGCCGTGTTGCGATCTGCTGCAATTGACTGCGAGACGGCCCCTGCATCGAATTCCACCGGCGCGCCACGTTCATACAGCAACATGCCGTTCACGAGCAGGCTGACTTGGGCGGGATCAAACGCTATACCAGCGTAGCCCGCTGCCGAGACAATGCGGCCCCAATTTGGGTCATTCCCGGCGATTGCCGTCTTGACCAAGGGACTGTCTGCGACCGTTTTAGCGATTTTGATGGCCGCCTCCCGCGATTGGCAGCCATGCACTTCCACAGTGATCAGATGCGACGCCCCTTCCCCATCGGCAGGAATCGATTGGGCCAGGTCCTCACAAACCTCCACCAGCGTCGCTTGAAATTTACCCAGCTCAGTACCGGACAACACCGGCCCTCCGGCGGCTCCATTGGCCAACAGCAAGACGGTATCGCTGGTGCTGGTATGCCCATCCACGCTAATGCAGTTGAACGATTCATCCACGGCATCCTTCAGGCCCACTTGTGCCGCCGCCACATCGAGCCTGGCATCGGTGAGCACCACCGCCAACATCGTCGCCATGTTGGGACCGATCATGGCCGCCCCTTTGGCAAGGCCCGTCAACAAGATCTTTTGGCCAGCCACGGTAATTTCCCGACTCCGGATTTTATGCTGGGTGTCGGTGGTCATCATGCCCTCTGCGGCCGCTACCAGTGCTGCGTCGGTGGCGTCGAGCTGGGCTGCGGCGGCAGCAATGCCAGGACAAATTTTTTGCATGGGCAAGAGTTCGCCAATCAGCCCCGTCGACATCACCAGCACCTGCTCGCTTTCCAGCTGGCAAGCCTGGGCGACCTCCGCGGCCATCTGCACCGCGTCGCGATAGCCCTGCTGGCCCGTGCAGGCATTGGCCACGCCCGAATTGATGACCACGGCCTGGACCCGATTGCTGGGCGTGCGTTCACGATTCAGCGTAACCGGTGCCCCGCAGACGATATTTTGCGTATACACTCCGGTCGCCACGGCCGGTCGCTCGGAGACGATCAGCGATAGATCCAATTTTTGTGGATCACGTTTCACACCCGTGTAGACTCCAGAGGCGCGAAATCCTTGAGGAAGTTGGTGGGACATGGTGCTAGAATCTGCAGGTACAGGAGGGCGAAGTTAGAACAGGGCGGCGAGGCCGCCAACCAAAGCGAGCTGCCGCTCGGAAAGCGCTTGCCCGCTCCCGTTGGTCGCTCAAATTTACGCAAGATTCAAAGATTTTTACCGTTAGTAGAACAGCGCGGTGGTTTCTGGAAACCCATACATCAGATTGAAATTCTGTACGGCCGCCCCCGAGGCACCCTTGATCAGGTTGTCGAGGACGCTGACGACCACCGCTTTGTCCCGCACGCGGCGCACCGTCAAATCGCAGTAGTTGGTGTGGGCCACCTGTTTGGTGCCGGGTAGATTTTCGGTGACGCGCACAAAAGGTTCGGTCTGGTAAAAGCGGGTGAGCACCTGACGGAGATCGTCCGTGGTGGGATCGCCGGCCAAGTTGGCGTAGGCGGTCACGAGCTCTCCCCGGTCCATGGGGATCAGATGCGGCGTGAACACCACGTCGGCGGTACCTGCGGCCCATTGGCTCAGCTCTTGATTGATTTCCGGCGTGTGCCGATGGCCTCCCACATTGTAGGGCGTCAGGTTTTCGTTGGCCTCGGGAAAGTGCAAGTGACTTTTCGGATTCCGCCCGGCCCCGGTAATACCACTTTTGGCATCAATCACAATGCCGGCGGGCTCAATCACACCAGCCTGCAGGAGCGGGGCCAAGGCCAGGATGGAGGCCGTCGGATAACACCCCGGATTGGCGACGAGTTGCGCGTCGGTAATGGCGTCGCGATAGAGTTCGGGCAGGCCATACGGCGTGTCCGCCATCCGCGCGGGGTCGGGATGTTCCGCGCCATACCACTCGGCATACACGGCAGGATCGTTGAGCCGGTAATCGGCGCTAAAATCCACGACGCGGCAACCGACCGCCAACAGCTGACGCACCACGGCCGCACTGGCTGCATGGGGCAAGCAGCCAAACACACAATCGGCCCGCTGGGCCACTTGGGCGGGCGTGAGATTTTCCAGCACCAAATCAAGTTGTCCGCGGTAGCTGGGATGCACCTCGGCCACATGGGGCTGGGTCTCCTGCCGCGTGGTGAGGGCGCAAATTTCTACTTCGGGGTGCCGGAGCAGCAAACCGATCAGTTCTCGGGCGGTGTAGCCCGTGGCACCCAGAATGGCAACGCGAATCATGGCAGCAAGGAAAGTAATAAGTCCCGAAATTGCACGGGGGAAGGATTGAGGGGCAAAGCATTCCAGTATACTAAGGCCTCCCCGACATCGCCATGGGCCCGAGTGTGTGACCAGATGCCAGCAGGCAATGCATACCGGTGAATTCACGCCGTGGAGTTATCCATCCGCTGGAGGGCGGCAGCACCTGACATTCCCACCTGCACACCAACTGCCGCGGCCGCTGCGGACACGGCGGTAACCGTCGCGTCCAGCATCTCCGCATAGTCGTTCACACCCGTAACCAAACTGAAAGTGATGACCGTCATGAAATCCATCAGGCCGGCAACACCAGCTGCCCATCGATCACGGCCAGAATTTCGCGGGCCACATGCAGTTTGCTGCCGCCCGCGCTCCGCAGCACGTGACCCGTGGAGTCCAGGATTTCCACCTGATTGTCCTTGGCCTGCATCGCCGCGACGCCATTGGAAACGATTAAATCACAGCATTTGCGCTCAAGTTTTGCCAGTGCGCGGAGGCGATGGTCGGCGGTCTCCAAAGCGAACCCCACCACCCAGCGATGTTCTTTGCGGGCCGCCAAAGCGGCTACGACGTCCTCGGTTTCCACAAGTTGTAAGAGGAGCGGATCGCCCGTCTTGGAAATTTTTTCGGGCGCGACGTGTCGGGGCCGATAGTCGCAGGGGGCCGCCGCGCCGATCAGACCGTCGCAGTCTGTAAAAGCGGCCTGGGCACAGCGGAGCATCTCTTCCGTGGATACCACCGGCAACACCGAAACCGCTGGCGGATATTCCACCTCGACCGGCCCACTCACGACGGTCACCTGATAGCCCAACTCCAGGGCCGCCGTAGCCAGGGCCGCTCCCATCCGACCGCTGGAGGCATTCGTCAGATAGCGGACCGGGTCGAGATACTGCCGCGTGGGGCCGGAGGTGATGAGGATGTGAGGCATGCCGGTGCCAGGTTGGAGGGTAGGCGCTGGTGGTGGAGCCATGTGACTGGGGTAGCCTACCGAGGCTAGCAGCCGCTACGCACATCTCGTTACTAGAAAAAATGCGAGCAGCGACAAGATGCTTGGAGCGGGTTCGAGGCACTTGCTTAGGCATCCGGCTGTTGTTTGCCAGCCGCCGCGAGGGTTTGCTCAATGGCAGCCTGGATTTCAGCCGGCTCTGCCATGCGGCCCTCGCCAACTTCTCGACAACTTAGCCATCCGGTCTGCGGACCGATCAGCTGGACGCCATCCTGACGCAACTGCTCCACATTCCGAGCGACAGCCGGCTTTTGCCACATCTCCGTATTCATGGCAGGTGCCATGAGGATGGGACCTGAAAACGACAGCAGCAGCGTACTCAACAAATCCCCAGCCAAGCCCCGTGCGGCTTGGGCCAAACAGTGGGCGGTGGCAGGGGCCACGCAGATCAGTTCCGCCTGCTGGGCGAGCTCGATGTGGGCCCCCAGTGGCCAGTGGGCAGCAAAGACCTGCGTCGCCACCGGTCGGCCCGTGAGCGCCGCAAAGGTATCCGGCCCCACAAACTTGGTGGCCGCGGCAGTCATCACGACCGAGACCCCCCAGCCCTCTTGGACCAGCGTGCTGACGAGCCCCGCCGTCTTAAAAGCCGCGATCCCGCCCGCTACGCCTACAATGATCTCATGTGCCATGACAGTGCGTTCAGCTACAGACTGGAGAGATCCAGCTCCGGAGGACCACCAACCGCCGTATCGTCGCTGGCGGCGGTCATACGGACCTCTTCGGCCGCGTTGAGGTAGATCTTATCCTGGAGAATTTCCTGGACCACGATTTCCATTTTGTCTTCCGACCGAAAATCAACCAACGGGCGGGCACCGGCATTGATGGCGGCCAAGCGTTTTTGGATCAGGGTCGAAAGCTTGAAGCGACCACCAACCTTGTTGACAATTCCCTCTTCTTTTAACGCATCAATCATTACAGAGACCTCGGTCTTGCAGAATTTGGGTGAACTCGCCCACCGCCTGATCGACGGTGTCGTTGATCACGTTGTATTGGTATTGGTCCGCGCGGGCCAGTTCTTGCTGGGCTACACTCAGCCTGCGGTCAATGGCAGCCGGGTCCTCGGTGCCCCGTGCCCGCAGGCGCTTTTCCAACTCGGCGAGTGTGGCCGGCGGGATAAAGACGGTCAGGGCCTGGGGAAATTTCTGCAGGACGTCTTGAGCACCGGCCACGTCAACTTCTAAGAGTACCCACTTCCCCTCCGCCAGGAAAGGCCTCACCTCGCTCCACAGCGTCCCATACCAATGCCCTTGCCCAAAAACCTCGGCACATTCCAAAAATTCATCCGCCGCCCGTCGCCGGGCAAATTCACCCGTTTCCAGAAAATGGTAGTCCACCCCGTCTCGCTCGCCAGGCCGTGGGCTCCGCGTGGTCGCCGAAATACTCAGCCGCAATCGCCCCCCCAGCCGGCCCAGCAGCTCACGAACCACGGTCGATTTGCCAGCCCCTGACGGACCCGAAACAACGACAAGCTTGCCAGAAGGGGACATGGTTGATTCATTCCACATTCTGAATTTGCTCTCGAATACGTTCGAGTGCCGTTTTGATTTCGACCACTTGCAAGGATATTTCGGCGTCGTTGGCCTTGGAGCCGATCGTGTTGGTTTCGCGGCCCATTTCCTGGCAGATAAACTCCAGTTTGCGGCCCGCGCTCTCCTGGAGCTGCATCGCCTCATCGAATTGCCGCAAGTGGCTGTGCAGCCGCACCACTTCTTCCGAAATGTCCGAGCGATCGGCAAATAGGCAAATTTCTCGGGTCAGGTCTGACGGCTCCACGGTGACTTGCAGCGTGGCCAGGGCCTCATTGACACGCTCTTCGATCCGCTGGCGGTAATGCTGGGCCACGTGGGGCACCCGCTGCTCAACCTGGGCCAGTGCGCGCGAAACAGCTTGGCATTGCGTCTGCAAATCGCTCGCCAAGGCCTCGCCTTCCGCACTCCGCATGTCGCTCATTTGCTGCAAGGCTCTTCTTAAAGTGGGCTCCACCAGGGGCCAAATTGCGGCCGCGTCCACGGCCTCTGTGGAAAGCTCTTCCACCACGCCCGGCAGCGCAGCCAGGCTCTCCAGGCGAATGCTCTCCGGCAACGCACGGCTGGCGGCGACTGCTTGCAATTGATCGACGTACTGGTTGAGGATATCCGTGTTGAGGCGATAGTCATCCGCCGAACCTAAGTGGCGAATCCGGATGCTGCAATGGATCGTGCCGCGTTTGACGTACTCACGGATGATCTTGTCGGCGCGAGGCTCGAGAGAGGCATAACCCTCGGTCGTGCGTAACTGGAGCTTGACATAGCGGCTGTTGACGGTGCGTACCTCGATGCCAATCGCGTAGCCACCACTCTGGTCACTCGCTTCGCCAAACCCCGTCATACTGAGCAATGCCATACCGAGATCTTGTCTCTGGGGGCCAAACCCAGCCTCACGGGAGCCGGCCCGGGATAAGTTGCTGCCCGTCCCGCAACCGCCCTTGGTGCTGCCATGCATTCCGGCCGCTCGGGACGCCCTCTGTGGTGCTGGAATCGGCCGTTAATCTGCCTCGGCAGGCGCCGTCGCATCTGCTGACTCGGCAGTGTCACCTGCGCTTTCGGTGTCTGCGGCAGGGTCCGCTTGGTCCGCAGTGCTTTCGCTGCTCGTGGCTGCCGGTACGTTGGCATCGATGGCAATGCGGCTCTCGCCCGAAGTGATCAGCTTCGTCGCCGCGATGCACAGCAAAATCCAACAGGTGGCGACACCGATGGTAATCTTGGTAAAGACGTCTCCGGCCTTGGCACCAAAGGCACTCGAACCTCCCATGCCTCCTAAGGCACCGGCTAGGCCGCCCCCGCGGCCTCGCTGCACCAGCACCAGCAAGATCAAAAATAGGGCCGTACCACCCAATAACAGCATGAAAAAATTTTCCGCCGCTGTCGCGATTAACAACACGGTCGTCACCACGCTCACTCCGTCCAAGGGATTTATGAGGGAAATCAAAAAAACGTCGGCTAGGCCGTGACCCCGCCGCTAGCCGAGGCAATCGCCAAAAAGTCATCGACCTTCAGGCTGGCCCCTCCGATCAGAGCGCCGTCAATATTCGGCTGGCCCAACAGCTGGCCGGCATTGTCAGGTTTGACACTGCCGCCATAAAGGATCCGCACCGTTGCGGCGACCTCGGCATTGTAGCGTTCGGTGAGCTGTTTGCGAAGATCGGCGTGCACTTCCTCAGCCTGCTCCGTGGTGGCCACTTGGCCCGTCCCAATGGCCCACACGGGCTCGTAGGCCAATACGGCAGTCGCGATTTGCTCGGCCGACACGCCGGCCAGCGCTCCCTCGAATTGGCGTCGAATCACCGCGGCCGTTTGCCCCGCCTGCCGCTCTTCGAGCAATTCTCCCACACACACAATCGGCCGCAGACCAGCAGCGAAAGCCGCCTGGGTTTTCTTGTTGATGTCCGCGTCGGTCTCACCAAAGACGTGCCGTCGCTCACTATGACCCAAAATCACGGATTGGGCCCCGATATCGGCCAGCATGGCCGGGCTGATCTCGCCCGTGAAGGCACCGCTGGTTTCGTGGTACATATTTTGGCCACCCAGGCCCACCGCCGCATCCCCCAGAGCATCACGCACGAGTGTCAGGTAGGCACTAGGCGGGCACACCAACAGCTCGACGCCTGGAACTTCTGCCGCTCGGGCAGCAATGCCGCGGGCCAGCTCGGCCGCGCTGGTGCTATCGGTATTCATCTTCCAATTACCGGCAATCAAAGGGGTACGCATGGGGGCTCCTTGGGTGATAGTTGAATGCTTTCTAGCTTAGCCGATGGGCCGGGTCTGTGCATAGGAGCCTAAGACGGTGAGTCGGAGACTCTTTTTTTCCAGCGCCGCCAGGGCCCGCCGAGCGCGCAGCTCGCTGGCGTGGCCTTGAAATTCCACGAAGAACTGGTACCGCCCCCTCTGGCCGGTCATCGGGAAGGACTCAATCCAGGTCATGTTGAGTTTTTGGCGTTTGAAGATGCCCAGGGCATCGGCCAAGGCCCCCGGCTGATGGCTAATCTCAAAGACCAACGCCGTTTTGTCTCGCCCCGTCTTGGGGCCGCTGTCGCGACCGATGATGGCAAAGCGGGTGACATTATCCGGATTGTCCTCAATGTTCGCCGCCAATACGGTGAGCGCGTGGTTCACGCCGGCCTGCCGGCTGGCAATGGCGGCGGACTGGGCCTGACGGACAGCTTTCCGAGCGGCCTCAGCCGTGCTGGCAACGCCAATCAACTGGGCCTCCGGCAGATGTTTGCTCAGCCAATGTCGACATTGCGATAGGGCTTGCGGTTTGCTGTAGACCCGCGTGACCCCTTTGCGGGGCCCGCTGCCCAACAAGCAGTGGCGGATCCGCAGCTGGATATTGGCGCATATCTTCAGCGGCGAGCGGGCCAGACACTCCAGCGCGTCGGTCACCCGTCCATCCGTAGAGTTTTCAATCGGGACAATACCAAACTCGACTTGGTCCCGCTCGACTTCCTCGAAGACAGAAGCGATGGTGCCCACTGGAACAAGGTCCGCCGATTGGCCAAAGCTCTCCAGCGCTGCCAAATGACTGAACGTGTATTCGGGCCCCAAAAAGGCCACCCGGGTGACCTGCCCCACGGCATGGCTACCGCTCAAGATTTCGCGAAATACGGCCCGTACCGAGCCAGCCTTCAGTGGCCCAGTATTCAGCTGCACCAACGCAGCGAGCTTTTCAATTTCGCTGGTCAACTGCCGACCGATGTTGTCTCCCGGATCAAGCTGGTTTTCCAGCACGGCGCGGCGGTTGATCAACTCCAAGATCTCGCGATCCAGCTGATCAATTTGAAGCTGAGCCCGTCGGGGAGGACTTGTGCTGCGTTGCTGTTTTTTCTGAGCCATAGCCGCAAGTATGGCTGGCAAACCCCATTCAGCCAAGGCCGGCAGTGCCGCCAACTAAGGCGAGGGCATACCTCGCAGGTTGCAACAGGTTGCAACAGGCATGGCATGGTCCACGTCATTCCCGCGTAAGCGGGAATCCAGTAGCAGCCGCACATAGTATAGATTCCCGCCTGCGCGGGAATGACGGAGGAGAGCGACGGGAATGACGGAGGAGCTGCCTTGCGTAAACCAAGTCGCCCGTTTTCCACTTGCCTGTCAAACTGGCACTGCGCAGCCCGTGCTCGTATTTAAGCCACCTGGAGTTACACTGCCAATTTGGCAGCGAAAGATGCGGGCCTGCCACTTCTGCAGCGTGCATGTTGTGACGTAAGTCTATTATACAAAACGTTTTATGTAATTATTCAACCAACTAATAGCATCGGCACAGGCTTTGCTTGCTGTTATACGGCACTCCTACGTTCACCGCAGGGCAGGCAGAGGTAGATCCTGCGGTGGAGCTTCGTGGGAGCGCGATCGCTATCACACCAAACACGCGCCAGGTGCCCCCGCTTCACAGCAGCGTGGTGCCGGCATGTTTTACTACTTTACTAAAGCAGCTTACGAAAACACGTGGTTGTGAACCACGTGAAAACCAAGGGGAGCCACGCAGTGCGACCCGTTGGCAGCACAACACATTTTCGAAATTTGCTATAAAAACAGGAGACTGGCTTAATGGCTACGGGCGAAAAAATTATTGGTATCGACTTAGGAACGACCAACTCGGTCGTGGCGGTCATGGAGGGCAAGGAGGCCAAGGTCATTCCCAACCCTGAGGGAAACCGTCTTACGCCCAGCGTCGTGGCCTTCACCGACAAGGGAGAAGTCTTGGTGGGAGAGCCGGCCCGTCGTCAGGCGGTGACCAACCCCGCGCGGACCGTGTACTCGGTGAAGCGTTTTATGGGGCGACGTCACAGCGAGGTGGCGGCGGAAGAAAAGATGGTGCCCTATGGCGTGGTGGGCGGAGCCGAGGACTACGTCAAAGTCAAGGCGGGAGACCAAGAGTTTACGCCTTCGGAGATTTCAGCCAAGACGCTACGGAAATTGAAGGAATCGGCCGAGGCCTATTTGGGGCACACGGTGAACAAGGCGGTGATTACCGTCCCGGCTTATTTCAATGACGCCCAGCGGCAGGCGACCAAGGATGCTGGCCAGATCGCTGGACTGGAAGTGGCCCGGATTATCAACGAACCCACAGCCGCCTCCTTGGCCTACGGCCTGGACAAGAAGGCCCAGGAAAAGATCTGCGTTTTCGACTTGGGTGGCGGTACGTTCGACGTTTCTATCTTGGAAGTGGCGGATGGCGTGTTCCGTGTGATCTCAACCAACGGCGACACGCACCTCGGCGGTGATGATTTTGACGAGGCGCTGATTAACTACGTGGCCGATCAGTTCCAGAAAGATCAGGGCATCGATTTACGCAGCGACCAGATGGCCCTGCAGCGTTTGCAGGAAGCCTGCGAAAAGGCCAAGAAGGAACTGAGCTCGGCGCAGTCCACCGACATTAATTTGCCGTTCATCACGGCCGACGCCAGCGGCCCCAAGCACTTGCAGATGAACATCACCCGTGCAGACTTTGAGAAATTGGTGGATGATCTGGTGGAGCGTGTACGGCGTCCCGTGCTGCAAGCCATGAAAGATGCCAAGCTGAGCGCCAGCGAGATCGACGAAGTGGTGCTGGTAGGTGGTTCGACACGGATTCCCAAGGTCCAGGAGTTGGTCAAGGAAGTTTTTGGGAAAGATCCGCACAAAGGAGTGAATCCCGATGAGGTCGTGGCCATTGGTGCGGCGATCCAAGGGGGCGTGCTCTCGGGAGAAGTGCAGGACATTTTGCTGCTCGACGTAACGCCGCTGTCGCTGGGAATTGAAACGTTGGGCGGCGTGATGACCAAGCTCGTGGAACGCAATACCACAATTCCGACCGAGCGGAAGCAAGTGTTCAGCACGGCCGACGACAATCAGACGGCCGTGACGGTCCGCGTCTTCCAGGGCGAACGGGAAATGTGCGCGGACAACCGCCTGCTGGGACAATTCAACCTGGAAGGAATCCCTCCCGCGCCGCGCGGTGTGCCTCAGATCGAAGTCCGCTTCGATCTGGATGCCAACGGCATTCTCAACGTGGCCGCCAAGGACCTGGGAACAGGCAAAGAGCAGACGGTCAAAATCGAACAGTCCAGCGGACTGAGCGAGGAAGAAATCGACCGCATGCAAAAAGACGCCTCGGCCCATGCCGACGAAGACAAGCGGAAGCGCGAGCTGGTAGAGTCCCGCAATGAGGCCGAGTCGCGGTGTTACCAGCTGGAAAAGCTGATCAAGGAGCAGGGCGACAAGTTGGCCGACAACGACAAGTCCGCGCTGGAAGCGGCCATCACGAAAGTCCGCGAAGCGGCCAAGGGCGAGGATCCCGCGACCATCAAGGCGGCCATTGCCGAACTGGAGCAAGCCTCGCACGCCATGAGTGAGACGCTGTACAAGGCCACCGCTGCAGATGCGGCCGCAGACGCCCCCGAGGCGGATACTTCAGAGGCTGCGGACGATGACGCCATTGACGCCGAATTCGAAGTGAAGAGTTAGCAGCAGGTTCTACCAGTCGTAGGCTGGGGCGCAGCCCCACCTTTGTCAAGCCAAATGACGCAGCCTGCTCGAAAGATCGGTTGTAAGTGCAACTGCTTCTTGAAGATAAATTTTATCCTTAGCATAACTTTGAAGGGTCCGTTGGCAGAGGACGTAACGCATGATGGCAGTTGCTCTTACTACCTGACTACTGCAGATGGCTGAAGTATTACCAAAAGCAAGTCCCTGCTCGTCGTCGCGTTGTTTCGTTGTGGTTCCTTTACTGCCCATCAATGGCGGCCTCCGGCCGCCATTTCAGAAAGTGCAGCGCACATGGCATTTCGCTTTGACAAACTGACGCACAAGGCCCAAGAGGCTCTGCAGCGGGCGGGAGAACTGGCCGCCGATGCGGGCAATCCGCAACTTGAGCCCCTGCATCTGCTGGCCGCGCTGATTGCGGAACAGGACGGCGTGGTGCGGCCGCTATTGGACCGGAGCGGCGTACCGCAAACGCAATTGTCCGACATCGTTGCGGCCGAGTTGGGACATCTGCCCCAGACCTCGGGAGGCGCTCCGCCGCAGGCCAGCCCGGAGCTGAGTCGGGTGCTGGAGGCCGCCCAACAGTCCGCCACAGCAATGCAGGACGAATTCGTCTCCACGGAGCACCTCCTCTTAGCCCTAGCCCAAGAAAAAACCAAAGTCCAAGAGCTGCTCCAACTCAATGCGTTGGACGAGCAAAAAATTCTAGAGGCGTTGCAGGAGGTTCGCGGCAGCGCGCGGGTAACCGATCAGGACCCCGAGGCCAAATTTCAGGCCTTGGAAAAATACGGCATTGATTTGGTCGCCCGGGCCGAACAGGGCAAGCTGGATCCGGTGATTGGCCGAGACGAAGAAATCCGCCGCGTGATTCAGGTGCTGTCCCGGCGGAAAAAAAACAACCCCGTGCTGATCGGCGAGCCGGGGGTCGGCAAAACGGCCATTGCCGAGGGGTTGGCACTGCGGATCGTGCACAGCGACGTCCCCCAAAGCCTGAAAAACAAGCGGGTGATCGCCCTCGACATGGGGGCTCTGATAGCCGGCACCAAATTTCGGGGCGAGTTTGAGGAGCGGCTGAAGGCCGTTCTCCACGAGGTGGAGGATGCCGCGGGCGCGATCATTTTGTTCATTGACGAACTGCACACGGTGGTGGGCGCGGGTGCCGCAGAAGGCGGCAACGACGCTGCCAATCTGCTCAAGCCGGCTCTGGCCCGCGGCGAACTCCGCTGCGTGGGAGCCACCACGCTGGATGAGTACCGCCAATACATCGAAAAGGACGCGGCCCTGGAGCGACGCTTCCAACCGGTGTTTGTGGGCGAGCCCAGTGTTTCCGATACCATTGCCATCCTCCGCGGCCTCAAACCCCGCTACGAAGCCCATCACAAGGGCGTGAAAATTAAGGACTCGGCGCTGGTCGCTGCTGCCGAGCTCTCGCAGCGTTACATCGCCGATCGCTTTCTGCCCGACAAGGCGATCGATCTCATGGACGAGGCCACCAGCCGGCTGGCGATGGAGCTAGAAAGCGTGCCCGCCGAAATCGATCAGGTCCAGCGCCGCTTGACCCAACTGGAGCTGGCCGCCCGGCAGCTGGCCGACGAGTCGGAGGAACATGCCCAGCAACGGCTGGAAGAAATCAAGAACGAGATGCAAACGCTCAAGCGCCAGCTGGCCGACCTGAGGGAGCAGTGGGAGAGCGAGAAGCTGGGCATGGGGGACGTGCATCAGGTTCGCGAGCGGCTGCAGGAGCGGGCCCATCGCTACGAGCAGTTGGCTGCCTCGCTGAAAGAAAAGCAGGCGGTCGGGGAGCCGGTCAGCGAAGAACTGTATCAGGCGCTGTACGAACTGGATACTGAAAAAAACCAGCTGGAAAAACAGCTGGAGGAGCTGGAGCAGCGTCAGGCTCGTGCGGACAGCCCGGCGGAGGACCAACCCCGCCTGCTGCGACAAGAGGTGGGCGCCAACGAGATCGCCGAAGTGGTCAGTGCCTGGACCGGAGTGCCCGTGGCCAGCATGATGGAAACCGAACGGGCCAAATTATTGGTGCTCGAAGAGCGACTGCACCAGCGCGTGGTAGGCCAAGACGAGGCGGTAGCCGCGGTCGCCAACGCGGTGCGCCGCAGTCGCAGTGGCCTGCAAAATCCGCAACGACCGATCGGCTCCTTCCTTTTCTGCGGTCCCACGGGCGTGGGCAAAACCGAGCTCTGCAAGGCGCTGGCCGAGGTACTGTTCGACGATGAGCAGGCCATGGTCCGTGTGGACATGAGTGAGTTCATGGAAAAACATGCCGTCAGCCGTCTGATCGGGGCGCCCCCCGGCTACGTCGGCTACGAAGAAGGCGGCAAACTCACCGAAGCGGTACGCCGACGCCCCTACACCGTGATCCTCCTCGACGAAATCGAAAAGGCCCACCCCGACGTCTTCAACATTTTGCTGCAGGTCTTGGACGATGGCCGCCTCACCGACAACCACGGCCGTACCGTCAACTTCTCCAACACGATTATCGTGATGACCTCCAACATTGGCAGCCAGTTGATTCAGCAGATCGCCAGCGAAGGGGGCACCGGTAACGAGATCCGGGAAGCGCTGGCAGAGACCCTGCAGGCCCGCTTCCTGCCGGAGTTTCTCAACCGGATTGACGAAACGATAGTCTTCCATCCGCTGGACCGCGAGCAAATCGCCCGCATTGTCGATTTGCAGCTGCAGGACCTGGCGGACATCTTAAATAAGCGTGGTCTGGAGCTCAGCGTGACAGCCGCGGCCCGAGCCCAAATTGCGTCGGATGGCTACGACCCCAGCTATGGCGCCCGGCCCATCAAGCGTGAAATCCAACAGTCGGTGCAAAACCCACTGGCCACGGAGCTGTTGGCGGGAGAATATCCCGAGGGGGCCATCGTCGAGATCGATTTTGTGGACGGCGAGTATACGTTCCACCGTCAGGATTAGGGCACAGGTTTCGTTCCGAAGCGATCGCCGGATCAACGATCGGAGGACGTCAATTCCCAGGCTTCGATCAAGACTTCCGATCCGGGGGTCATGCCCCGTAATTTACGCGCAATTTCTACTTTTTCGGATTGGGATGCCTTGGCCAATCGGCTGCGAAAATGGGCAATCTTTTGCCGCCGCTTACGGCGTCTGCGAATTTCTTTTTGGCGCTCACTGCAACCCACGTGCGATCTCCCTTGTGCAGTTTCTCAAAGAACGGCCAGAAGGCCATTCTTTGAGAAGTAAATTGTTTTGAACAACGAATAAGTAGACCCCGCCGTTGGCCCGAGGTCAAGACACGGCAGTCCGCGCCTGGGGG
>CAMYJY010000024.1 GCA_947258835.1 uncultured Pirellulales bacterium | reverse complement strand
GCCCACCGGCTCATTTTCGGGGAGGACCGTCCTTGGTAACCGCTGCGCATGAAATCACTGCCCCTGCTCAGCTGCGTCCCTAGGGCTGAGTGGGGTACCAAGGGCCACGGACATAGTACACGCCGAACTGATCGGTGCACCTGGGCCAGCGCGGCGTGGGTCGAAAACTCGCCCCGCCTGGTCCCACGTAATCACGGCCAAATTGGTGATCAATCCGCCGGACGTGGGTGCTGGGTGCGCCCCAGCTCCAAGAGGTTTGTAGCTGGGCGGTGGGGGGTACAACGAGCGCCACCGGTCCACCGTAAGCCGCGTGGGAATATTGGCCGTGCCAGTTGAATTGCTGCGCGCGGCGCGCGGGTTTTAGATATCCGGGTTCGGCGTATGCCGCGGCGGTGCTCAGGGTAACCAGCAATGCCGCAGCAACCGACACCCAGACAACTGGGCCACCCCGCGTCACGCTGAGGGACAATGTCCGCAATGCGTCCACGGGTTCCTGCCGGGCGAGGTGGGCGGACGTCATGAAATTATTCTCCTGAGGGGGCGGAATTCATCGTATTTGAGTCAAGGTTGGTAGCGACCAACGGGAGCGGGCCAATGACTTCCTGAGCGGTAGCTCACATTGGTTCGAGGCTCTGGCCTCGTTCCAAGTTGGATTTGCTCACGGTAGAAGTTCCTGGAATAGTTTTAGGTTGCTCCACGGTGGGCTGAGTTTGTGCCACATATTTTGCCACCGCAAGCCGCCGGTGCCATAACGCACGGTCGTGCGGGTCCAGCCCGCTCCGGGGGCGTGGGCATAATGCGAGCGCCGATGTTTGTGGAGGTACTCGTGCGGCATGAAGGGTTGGTAGGTGGTGTAGGTATGTCCCACGTGCGGGGGCACCGGTTGCGGCGAAATATACATCTGCGCGGTGGTGCTACAGGGATGCGGGCCCACCTGGTAATTGGCGAACAAATCCTGCTTACTTTGGTAACTGATACTGCGCTGCCAGTGACCCTCGCCACCATGGGCAGGTACTTGTTGGCAGCTGTGCCACCCAGTCACGAGCAACAAGACCATCCACTGGATGCAGATCTTACAAGAGAACATCTTGGATCTCCTCAATAAGCAAGGTTGGCGGCCCCCCGTTCGAGCCGGGGGCGGGCTCTGCCGCCCCTCGTATGTAGAGATGTCGGCCAGGCCGGGTCGTAGCGATGAGTATTTATCTCCTGGAAATAAGCTTGGCTCGCATTATGACGAAAACCGAGGGAGCCCTGTGGGACACGTCAGCGGGCCCCTGGCTCAAATCGGGCCCTGGGTGCCCGGCAAATTTGACGTTATAATCCGCACCACCGCTAAACTCACCGGGTCCCAGCGGACAGGAGTATCGTCAGACAGCAACGGAGAGGCCCCCTTGGCAACCGCAAAGCGTAAGAAAAAAAAGCCCGCCGCGCAGGCGGGTCCCCGCAAGAAAGTCAAAAAAAAGCGGCCGGCAACCATCTCGTCGGCTGGCCGCGCCGCACGTCCAGGCAAATCGACCAAGCGTCTCGCCGGCAGCCGCGCTGGAACGCTCCAGCGGCCGGGAAAGACGGCAGCGCCGGACGGCAGCGGGACGGGCAATAAAAAACGGGCCGTCAAACGACGGAGTACGGCCCAGGCCATGGCGGCTGGCCAGCGGGACATTTCAGTCAGCGAATTTTTTGCCAAAAACCGCCACTTACTCGGTTTCGACAATCCCCGCAAGTCCCTGCTGACCACGGTGAAAGAGGCGGTGGACAACTCGCTGGATGCCTGCGAGGAGGCGGGCATTTTGCCGGAGATTTGGGTTCACATCGAGCAGACGGCCACCGACCGCTACAAGGTCGGCATCCAAGACAACGGGCCGGGGATTTTGAAAAAACAAATCCCCCTCATCTTTGGCAAGCTGCTCTACGGCTCAAAATTTCATCGACTCCGCCAAAGCCGCGGCCAGCAGGGAATCGGCATCAGCGCGGCGGGCATGTACGGCGTGCAGACCACGGGCAAACCGGTCAAGATCATCTCCAAGGTGTCGGTCCGCAAGCCGGCCCACTATTACGAGATCCAGATCGACACCAAAAAGAACCAGCCCAAAATCCTCAACGGCCGGGGCGACGGTGTGGATATTCCCCCCGGTGACAAAGGTCTTCGTTATATCGAAAAGCATGGCATCGAGTGGGTCGAGCAGCCACACGGCACGCGAGTTACCATCGAACTGCAGGCCAAGTTTGTCCGCGGCCGGGGCAGCGTGGACGAGTATTTGGAACAGACGGCGATCGCCAACCCGCACGTGACCCTGCACTACCTCGACCCCGACGATTACGAATACCAGTACGACAGCTCGGCCGAGCGTTTGCCCCCCGAGCCCAAGGAGATCAAGCCGCACCCGTACGGTATTGAGTTGGGACGCCTGGCCCAAATGCTGGAAGAGTCGGAGGCCATGAGCGCTAGCGAGTTTTTCCGCACGCGGTTTTCGCGAGTCACCCCGGCGGTGGCCAAACGGATTTGCGGAGGGGCCCAGGTCAGCACGCGGGCCAACGTCCGTAAGCTGGATCGCTCCCACGCGGACAAGCTGTACCATGCCGTCCAGCAAACCAAGATCAGCGCTCCCGCCACCGATTGCATCTGCCCCATTGGCGAAGAGCTCATCCTCAAAGGTTTGCACCAGGTGGTACCGGGCGAGTTTTACGCAGCAGCCACCCGCCCGCCGGCCGTGTACCGCGGCAATCCGTTCCAAATCGAGGTGGGGCTGGCCTACGGTGGCACGGCACCGACGCAAAACGTAACCGAGGACCTGCTGCTGGAGTTGCTGGAAGAGACCGACACGCGGACTGTCCGGCAGTTTTTGATTCATACCTTCAATGGCCTGGGAGGCGAGGCGGCCGACAAACTGGTCAGGGCCGCGGCGCTGAAGACCCGGCAGAACCCCAGCAAGCTCAAGCCCAAGGAACGCCAGCGGTTGTACGAAGCCATGAAAAAGGTCAATGTGGCGGAAGGCCAACAAATGGAGGTGCTGCGTTACGCCAACCGGGTTCCGCTGCAATTCCAGCAATCGGCCTGCGCGGTCACGCAAACCGTACTGGGCACCAACTGGCGAGGCTATGGCCTCAGTCAATCGCGGGGTGCGATGCCCAAGGGCCCTGTCTCGCTGATGGTGCATATCGCCAGCGTGTGGGTCCCCTTTACGAGCGAGTCGAAAGAGGCGATTGCCAATTATCCGGAAATCCAAAAGGAGATCCGGCTGGGCCTGCAAGCGGTGGGCCGCAAGCTGGGCATGTACTTGCGTCGCCGCCTGAAAGTCAAACAGCAATCCGACCGCCGCGAAGTCTTTTTGCGTTACCTGAAAGAGGTTTCGGCAGCGGTGAGTGAAATCAACGGCGTCACCCAAAGCCAACTCTACGACCAGCTGGTCAACGTTGCGAAAAAGCATACGGCCGAAGCGGACATGAAACTCGACGACCGCGGACGGCCTGTTGAGGAAAAACCGGAGGATTTGAACCTGGGCGACAACGTATTGATTGTGGACCCCAGCACCCACAAGGCGGCCATCAATCGCGTCCACACGGAAACAGAAGAGATCCCAGCACTTTAAGTAAAACACTAATTTTCTCACCAGAGACACGAGTCACCCGATGGCCAAAAGACCGTCCCGCAAACCTCAAGTAAAACTTTCGCCGCGCGACAAAAAAACCATGACCCGCCTGACGGGTCTGGCCGATCGCGTGGTGAAGGCGGCCCACGCCCGGCGGGATCCCAGTGTGGACATCCCCTCACGGACCCTATCGAATGTCCGCTACAGCCCCCGCAAACGCATTTTGGAGATGGGCCACAGCAAGAACCGCCGGCAGCTGTTCGACCTCTCGCAGGCCAAGGCTTACATGCGGACGATGCTGGTGGCCAGCGGTTGCAAACGGCTGCTGGATCAGGGCAAGACCACCAGCTTGCGTGGTTTGTACTACATGCTCAAACACACCATTGAAGGGGCCAAGGAAAACACCTTCGATGAGCAGGGCGAGTGCGATACGATCATCGAAGACGTAGAAGTGTTGTTGGACTCGATCCGTGAAGAGCTGCACCTGTATGCCGAAAACCGCGGCGCGATGGTGGGGAACATCACACTGCTGGATCGGGGAGACACGATCGATTGCTCGCGGATGGGTTCGGGAGGGTATGCGATTCCGTCGATCGTCGAGCCGGAGGTGATCCAGCTGGACCGCAAAAAATGCCAGGCCAAGTTTATCCTGCATGTCGAAAAAGGCACGGTTTGGCAGCGGTTCAATGAAGACAAGTTTTGGGAGCAGCACAACTGCATCCTCACCCACGGCGCGGGCCAACCCCCGCGGGGCGTGCGGCGACTGCTGTTTCGGATGCACAACGAGCTAAAACTACCCGTATATTGCGTGTTGGATAACGATCCCTGGGGTTATTATATTTACAGCGTGCTGAAGCAGGGCTCCATCAATTTGGCTTTTGAGTCGCAGCGGATGGCCATCCCCGAGGCAAAATATTTGGGGCTACGCAGTATCGACTTCGATCGTTGCGACTTGTCCGATAGCGTCAAGATTGCCCTCAACGACAACGACAAGAAGCGGGCCCGCCAGATTGCCAAATACCCCTGGTTTGAAAAGAAGCGGCCCTGGCAGAGCGAAATCCAGCGGATGCTGAAAAACGATTTTAAGTTGGAAGTCGAATCCCTGATTTCCAAAGACATCAGCTACGTCACGGAGGTGTACGTCCCCGAGCGCCTGCAAGCCAAGGACTGGCTGGATTAGGGCGGCAGGGCGGCTTTGCCGCCCTGCCGCTGCGAGCTACCGCTCGACGAGAATTGGTCCACTTCCGTGGGGCGCTCGCTGAACTAGGCATATTCGATACAAGAGAGCCTGCCAGAACGGCCTCCGGCCGTTCTGGCAGAAACTACAGAACCATCCATCCGTAAGGCTTACGTAAACTCATGGCCAAGAAACACCCAAGCAGCAAACAAGAAGACATCCGCAAGATCGGCAAGGTGGGTGGGTACTCGTATTCGATCACGATCCCCAAAGCGCTAATCCAGAATCTGGGTTGGCGCGAGCATCAGAAGGTGGTGGTGACTCAGGAGGGAGACGCCCTGGTCATCAGGGATTGGAAGCCCCGGCGGACCAAGGGGAAAAAACGCTAAACATCTCAAGTTGATTATCCCCTTGGGTGCCACTGCTGGCTGGCCCCAATCCTGTTTGGCACAAGATTTGGGCAACCGTCTGCGTGCTACGATAGCAATTCACTCTCTTCTCAGCCATTCCTGAGGCAGCAAAGGAACCACAACGAAACAACGCAACGACGAACATGCGCAGGCAGTCGGGGGCGGCAGGGCCGCGCCGCCAATGCGGGCCGGTCTACCAGACCAAGTTTGTGGAAAAAGAAAATTTCGATATAATTTCCATTGGCACACAGGGAAAGGGGCGATCTCTCTCGATGAACGATGCGGGTTATTCACCATGACAACTTAGGGGGGAACAGCAACATGCGATTCCACGTCACGGCTTTGGCTTTAACGGTCGGACTTCTCTGGGGAGTGGTAGTTTTTCTCGTCGCCGCGGCGAATACCATCTGGCCAACTTATGGACAGGCTTTTCTCGAACTGGTGGCTTCGATTTACCCGGGCTACCATGCCAGCCCTGGCCTGGGATCCGCTCTGATTGGAGCGTCCTACGGTTTCTTGGACGGGGCCATTGGAGGTGCTGTATTGGCCTGGGTTTATAATTTGCTTGCGGACCGGCTTTCCAGAAAAACAGCCTAACCCATAATCTTATCATTCGGCAAATTGGAGCAGCGACGAAGAATGCGCCCCACCTCCGTCACCGTGGTCGCTTGGTTTTTGATCATGACGAGTGGATTCTCGTTGATCACCAGCGTGCTGATGTTGAACAAACCCCTGGTTCGGGAACTGATGGCGCAGAGCCCGCTGCCTCTTCCAGTTCAGCATACTCTGACGTATCTCGGGTCGCTGGCAACGATCGCCAGTGGCTGCGGAATGCTCCTGGGACAAAATTGGGCCCGCATGCTATATATGATCTGGGGAGCTGTTGGTTTTCTGATCGCGACAGCAACAACCCCAATCAAAATAGCCCTGATTCCTGGATTCGTCGTATACGTCCTGATCGTATTCTTTCTGCTCCGCCCACGAGCCAATTCGTATTTCGATTGCAGCGAGGTCTAGCGTAACGAGGATGACAAATATGCCCAGCACGGACCCTGCAAAACTCCTCAGCGACTGGCTACAAACGGAACGGCAACCGGACGGAACCCGCATTCTCTTGCGGGAGCTCTCGGTGGAAGTCGAGGGAACCGTCATTCGCGTGCCCGCCGGTACGGAGACGGACTTTAGCACCATTCCTTGGTATGGCAGGATTCTCGTCAGGTGGTCGCGGGTCGACATCGCGGGTGTGGTGCATGACTATCTTTACCACACGCAAGAGTTTTCCCGCGGGCGCGCCGATCGGATCTGGCGGCTCTGTGCCGTTTCGGGCGGACACAGCGCCAGCCCATGTCAGGCTTGGGTGGGATGGCTGGCACTCCGCGTTGGCGGCTGGTGGGCTTGGAATGCCTGCCGACGCCGCCAGGCCGAACAAAGCAGTGCGCCCTAGTCCCTAACGAGGCAAGTGCCTCGAACCAATGTGAGCTACCGCTCAGAAATCATTGGCCCGCTCCCGTTGGTCGCTACCAAACTTGACTCAAATACGACGAATTTCGCCCCCTAAGGAGACGAATCAAGCTGGGCATGCTCTGGGGCTCGTTCCCCGCCCGTTAGCAACCGAGTGTAATGGTTTGGCAAACTGTAGTGCTCGACGCGAATGAGCAAACTGTTCGCCTGGCTTCTGGTCGAAGTTTTGCTAGGTACCCCGCGCTGCAGACCAGTCGAAGACCCACCATCGCCGAACTGGTTCGTCTCAGCCGGCAGATCTAGGCACGAGTCGGTGGAACGGGGTCGGCCATACCCGCCCCCGTTGGCCGCAGCATGTTGCACGAGGATCAAATTTTTCGCGGTGGGAAACACACGGGGAAACGGGGCCATGTTATGCGTTCTGGCTTATAGTTTGATCTTTTTTTTGGTAGGTAGCCTCCAAGCGGTAGCAGAGGCCAATCCTGCAGCGGGCGCGCACAAAGGGCTGTTCTACAACAATGATTTCACCTACCTCCAAGACCCCTGCTACGATGGCTGGGCCTTGGGTGACTCCTTAAAACTCATGCCCGCTGCCAGCGGCGACTGGGGCACCCTCAGTATCGGAGGCCAGTACCGGGCCAGGTACCAGAGCGAGATCGGCATGGGCCGCGTCGGCGCGGCGACCACCCCTCGCTTTGAGGATACCCAAGCCGACTTCGTCCTCTCGCGCTTGCGTCTGTATGGCGATTGGAAGATCAACGACTTGGTACGTGTCTACGTCGAAGGCATCCATGCCGAAGGCACCGACGACGGTGGCGATTACTTCGCACGCATCATTGATGTCAACCGTGGGGACTTTCTGAATCTGTTTATTGATCTGAAACTCACCGAGAGCTTAACCGCCCGTGTGGGCCGCCAGGAATTGCTCTACGGGGCACAGCGGGTTGTTTCGCCTCTTGACTGGGCCAACACGCGGAGAACTTTTGACGGTGTGCGTCTGCTGTACAAAAAAAACGAGTGGTCCATTGACACCTTCTTGACCTATTTCGTACCACCCAATCCTAGCAATCTGGATGATGCAAATTCCGACATTGGCTTCTACGGCTCCTACGCTACCTACAGCGGCTTTGAAAACTTTACGCTCGACGCCTACTACTTGGGATTCGATAACAACTTGGGTCTGGGCAATGATTTCTCAGTCCATACCCTAGGTGTGCGGATGCACGGCGGCCTGGGCAATTGGCTGTGGGAACTGGAGGGCGGCCCCCAGTTTGGCCGTCAAAGCGATGTCCGCGGCGGTGTCGACCACTCCGCCGGATTTGCCACGGTGGGCCTGGGCCGCAAGATGCAAACCCTACCTGGCGGCACCACCATCTGGATGTACTACGACTACGCCTCGGGCGATGACGGTGCGGGTAATTTCAACGGTTTCAATCAGCTCTTTCCACTGGCGCACAAGTATTTAGGTTTTATCGATGCGGTAGCCCGCAACAATATTGAAGCACCCAACATGCTGATTACCAGCAAACTGGGTCCGAAGTGGAACTTTTTGCTGTGGTACTGGCACTTCATGTCCAACACCGACGCGCCCGTTCCTAGCATTGGCAATACGCCGGCTCAGAATGCCAGCAAGGATTTAGGGGACGAATTGGACATCCTCCTCAAATACTCGATCTGCCCCAGATCGAATATCCTCTTCGGCTGGTCCCACTTCTGGCGCGGCAACAAGATCAATGGCCCTGAGGATGCGGACTTCCTCTATGGCCACTACCTGATCAACTTTTAGGGCCCGCAGCATTCTCGCAGGATGGGTGCCAACCTATCTGCCACGTGCTCCAGTTCCGCCGTCTCGGTGGTCGTGAAGGAGCGTGGCTCGATCGTCTGCACGACGAGCACCCCCAGCAACCGACCCCGATCGGTCACGGGCACTCCATTGAAGGATTGGTAGCGATCCTCATCCGCTTCCGGAAAATACTTAAAACGAGGGTGCTCTGACGCATACGCCAAGACCAGCGACTCGTGCTGCTCAGCCACCAATCCCACCAAACCCTCAGCGGTGCGCATCCGTAGTCGGCCCACGCAAGACTGCACCAGCCCCACGGTGGCCACCAGCAAGAGCGAATCACCAGTCGGTTCCAGACGGTATAAGGAAGCCACGTCCGTCTGCATCTGATTGGCGACGGACACGACAATTTTGTTGAGAGCCAAATCCAGCGGAGCATGCCCCTGTTGCACAAGTGCCAATTCCGTTGAAATTTCTCTCTCGATACCGGGATCGAGAACGGTAGCTGCCTTCATAAGATTTCCACCACCTTCAGGTTCCAGGCGGCAGGGCCGCGAGTGCAAAGAAAAAGGTCCTCTGCGCGGGACGTTTCCCACCACCACCGCGCGTAGCGGCAGCGTACAACGTAAATACCAGGCACGCAACCACTGCAAACAGCATGCCAGGCACACCGAAATGGTCTCCGCGGATTCGTTTCCGCGGGTGACTGCCCGCGGCATCCGTCCGGGAAAGCTTTCAGGCGTCACCAGCCGCCCACAAATCCCGCAGCAAGTGCCTACGAATCAGGCACCTAGCGCGGAACGGCAGGTGGCAGGGTGTTTTACACCACAAATTGCCGATTTTTACGTCAAATTTGCAGTTTCTGAAAAAGATGAAAGTTTTATGAGCTACGGACTGAAGTCCTTCGCTCACTCGGGTGGCACCCAACGCTGGCAACGATTTTTTGGGTGGCACCGACAGTCGGCCGGAGTTGACTTGGCCATGGCGTAATTCTCTGCCGGCCGATTGTCGGTGCCCCACCACCCTACTCTAGTCCGAAAGCTCCGGCGGGGGGGACTTCGATGCCGGTGGTATCTGTCAGACGGAGCTTGGGCAGAAAGCGGGGTTCCACCATCAGCTTGACTCCCACATTATTTTTGGATGCGTCCACATTGAATCCGGCCGTTACCAGCAGGGATTCGCCGATGCGGGTCATAGAAAACGACTGGCCGATATTTCCCGTATCGCTAAAGTCCACGGCCGTCCCGGCAGTGGACAGCCATTTGGGACTCAACCGATAACTGTAGCTGGCCAACAGCACATTGCTACTAATCGGCCCGTTGATCGAGCGCACTCCCAGATAGGCATTGCCCCGCGAGGGCCGATTGAGGAGCACGCCGCCGGAAACCGTCCGCAGGCCATCCCCAAAAAAGTCCGCGGCACCATCGGAGAGAATCGTGAAGCGATCGCCCAGGTACCAGCGCAAATCATAGTCAAAGAGGCCAAAATCCTGCCCAAAATTGTCACGGTCTGCTTTCGGAAACCAGGTGAGGTTGGAATCGATGGTGAGCCAATCGACAATATGTTGTTGGCCGGGAGCCCCCCGCTTGGTTTGCCAGCGATGGCGCATGCCCATCCGCAGCGTCGTCAGATCGTCGACAATTTCCGTAGTCGGGGAAGTCACCCAGCCTTGCAGGCCCGTTCGGAAGGCGTAGGTGGTGGGAAAAAACTTGGGATCAGTAATTGTGGGCGCGAGCGTGGCGTCGAACACACGGCGGCGAAACTCCGTCACCGCGATATCATCCAGCGGGTCGTAGAGAGGCAATTCATCATAATTGCGGTTGGCATCGGCATAGGCAAACTCGGCATCAAACACCACCTTGTGCGCCAGGCCATGCAAGTTAAACAGCCGGTTATGGTGGTTGGGGAACACGGCCCAAAACGGCACGCTGGTCCGCACGCCCGTATGCACATAGGCCCGCTGCAAGTTGCCCCCATCGAAGGTCTGTCCCCAGTGCGCCAATTCTCCCAGGACAAAAGGCACCACCTTCACGGGACCGACCGACAGGGGCCAATCCAATTCCTGGCGGGTCACCACACGTTCGCCTGCTTGGCCGGCACCGACTTCCCAAGGCAGCCCGTCGTCAACCTGCGCGGCGAGGGTGGGATTGGTGGGCATGGTGGCATTGTTGAGATTGGCATAGCCGACTTGCGAATGGGCATACCAGGTGAGCCGATTGCCCAGCAGCGACTCCCCCAGCCAATAATGATCCACCCGGGGCAGCCACTGGGTTTTGGTAAAGAAATCATTCACCTGCCCGTTGGCTTCAATGGAGAGGGCCCGGTTATCGGCCAAACGTTTCAGGCGGAGTCCGGTGCGGGGACTTTTTTCTTCATCCCATTCCCGTTCGTAATACTGCTCGAGAAACGTGCGGTCACTGAGCCAACCGACTTCGGCCATCGCCTCCCAGCCATTGCGGAGCCGTTGGCGGTGGCGACCCAACAGACGCAGGCGATAGTCCGCCTCGGGCACGATATTCCGTCGTCCGAAACCGAGGTTGTCCCGTCCTGTATCCGAAATGCCCCAAAAATCCCAGAGTCCTTCTACGGGCCCCTCAAAACCGAAGCAGCGGGAGCGTTCGTAGTTAAAATCGGTGCCGTGTCCCAGACCTCTGCGGCTTAAATAATCCAGGCTCAAGCCCCAATCCGTCCCCAGTGGCGCGTTCTGCATACCAAACAACTGGTAGGCATCCAAGTCCACGAGCAGTTGCGTGCCAAAAACATCGTCATTGCCTACCCGCACCCCGTCGATAAAGAAGGACGGCTGGCTAAGATCGGTAGCAATAGTGGGCCAGTAGAAAACAGGAACGCCCCGCACATACACTGTGTTGCCACGACTCGTGGCCAGCTGGCGGTGCTTGATCTCAGGCGCACCGGTGACGGGGTTGAAGGTCTGGGTTTGAAAATCTTGAAACGTGATCTCCCTCGCACCAAAGTGATAGGCGGGTTCTTCGAGGCGGCTGGTGGTCAGCTGCGCTCCGGTGGCCGAAAAATGGGAGTCATCCAATTGGCGGATCGCTGCCGCGCGGAGGCGGACCAGGCCCTGGTATTCGAGTTCTTCCGTCTGGGGCAACGGTGTTAACAATTCGGCTCCCAAGATCACTCCCACCTGCCGACGCACATCGTAGAACATTCGTTCCGCATACACCACGCGATCGCCTTGGCGAAACTCGATGTTGCCTTCCATATAAATCTCGAGCGGCGTGTCTGGCGACTGCAGGGACTGCCCCACACCGAGGGAGCCGCCCGCGGTCCACAGCACGGCCCGATCGGTACTGATATCCAGAGTCCCCAGGGGGCCCAAGGCAGCCGGCAAGTTTTCACCTTGCAGGCCTTCGACCAAGACCCGCACTCCGCCCGTGGCCAGCACCACTCGCTGGCCACCGGGCAGCTGGCGGGATTCCACATTGGGCGGCACGTCACTGCGTCCAAAAAATTGAATGCTCCGCATGCCGGGCGGCAAAGGCTGGTTGGCATCGGGCAAAGGCGCAAATTCCGTAAACTGCGCCAGGAGCATCTGGCGGCGACGCCGAGGATCAAATTGTTCCCAGCCACGTTCGTAAATCTCCGGCCGCGTGGCGGTGGCGGGAACGGCCGTGGGCAAATTGAGCTGCAGTGCGGCAGTGGTAGAAAATTTTTGGAACCAGCGGGGCGTTTCTTCGCGTCCCTGGGCTTGCGGATGTGCGGCGGCCGGCTGGGGTTGATATGCGACAACCACCGGCCCGTTGGCATCGCCCTCGCAATAGGCGATGACTTTCGTGGCCTCACCCAGCACCTGCGGCCGCTCGATCCACAGCACCACCTCCGGCGCGCGGGCGAAGGTCAGCCCTTGGTGGAGAGAACAATTCCCTCGCAGGTACAGCACCTCGTAGACGCCCTGCTGCCAACGGCTGCACCAATCGGCGGCAATGGTCAGTACCTCCGCTGGATCTTGCTCCGCGATTTGAATATCGTCACCGCGCGCGGTGGGCATGGGTGACCAGTCCACGCATCCCAGCAGACACACTACCAGCCAGAGGCGCGCACAGCGGCCCGCGATTCGCCAGTATCGAACTGGTCTGCTGCCACAAGATGGACTGCCGGAGCTAATGGTTGATCTACCTTCTGCCGCGCGGGGCCCCACGGATCATTGCCAACAAGAACCCGGCAGACACCGCGCCACTTACCGCGCTTCAAGCACCCTAGCTTGCTAGTCGCGCGGAACTCCACAAATTACGAAAAGTACGGCCCTAATTCAGGGCGGCAAAGTATAGAGACGCCGCGCGTCGCCGGTCAAGGCACCTTAGGGCACCGAGCCTGTGACCCAAACTGTTATGAGGCAAGGGTTTGTGAAGCAAGTCCGAGAGATTTTGGTGTGCTAGCAGCGGCCGTCGCCACGGCGCTGTCGATTTTACGGCAGGCGATCAAGCATCTTGGCCCCCGCGGCTGAGCCTGTCCCCGGCTTGAACGGGGGGTACCAGCCAGCCAGCTGCCGCTCGGAAGGTACTTGTCTGCCTCTGTAGGGCGCTAACGGCAAGAAAAAAC
>CAMYJY010000023.1 GCA_947258835.1 uncultured Pirellulales bacterium | reverse complement strand
AGGCGGGAATCCAGGCACCCGATGTTGCTCACTGGATTCCCGCCTGCGCGTGAATGACGAGGGTGTCCCAGCGATCGTGATTGAACAGGCCCAGACACTGGATTCCCGCCTGCGCGGGAATGACGAGGGCGGGTCGGTGAGTTCGTCGATCGTTGGCAAGCATAACTTGGCTCATAGGGGACCGACTTCCATCGTAAAACACTACAGCACGGTTTTGCTAGGCTCTCCGGGGACTTCCTGAACATAGGTCGGCACCAAATATCCCGGCAAGCGCTCGCGGAGGGCAGCGACGATTTGTTTGCCCTCCACCACGGGAACCTCAAAATGGGCCGCCCCGGTAACACGATCGAGCTGGTGCAGGTAATACGGCAGCACGCCCACCGCCAGCAGCCGCTCACTTAAGGTCTGCTGGGCCACCACCGAGTCGTTCACGCCCCGCAACAGCACCGCCTGGTTTAAGAGCA
Source organism: uncultured Pirellulales bacterium (assembly GCA_947258835.1). Classification (GTDB taxonomy): domain Bacteria; phylum Planctomycetota; class Planctomycetia; order Pirellulales; family Lacipirellulaceae; genus Bythopirellula. The sequence goes on along the minus strand of CAMYJY010000023.1, from coordinate 19,386 downwards.
GCACCCCCGCACCGCGCAGGCAGTCCACGGACCGGGCTACCTGGTCATTCAATTCCTGGGCATGATTCGCGTGCAGTACCACCGTCGTTGGCAGCCGCAGGGCACTGAATGCCGCCAGCAATTCCTCCGTCACCCGCGTTGGAATGACAATCGGCAACCGCGTATGCACCCGCAGCCGCGCCACGTGGGGCACAGCGGCAATCCGCTCCAGCAACCAGCGGAGACGCTGGTCCACGAGCATCAACGGATCCCCCCCACTTAAAATCACCTCGGAGATCGAGGTGTCCGCGGCAATGGTAGCCAGCGCATCTTCCCAGGCGGCATCCCCACGCGGCAATTCCTGATAGGGAAAATGCCGCCGAAAACAGTAGCGGCAGTGCACGGCACATGCGCCGGTGGTCACCAACAGTACCCGACCGGCGTATTTTTGCAGCACTCCCGCCTGCCAAGCGGCTGCCGCATCCCCCACCGGATCTGCGGAAAAACCGGGCACCTCGACCGTTTCCTCCGCCCCAGGCAACACCTGACGCAAGAGCGGATCGTCAGCATCGCCACACCGCATCCGCGCCAAAAAACTCGGGGGCACGAACACGGGAAACTGGCCCGCCGGGCCGGCACGCTCGCTCGGCAGGCCCAGCCGGCGGCACAGTTCACGCCCGTCCCGCACCGCCTGGCGGAGCTCCACTTGCCAGTCGGCCTGCTGGGGGCGGACAAGCTCGCCAGGAGTGGTTAAAATATGCACGCGAACCTTTCGCTAGAACGAGAGAATAAGGCGAGCGGCAGGTAAGTTTTTACCTGCCGCATGATCGAAAATCGCGGCGCAGCGACTCCATTGGGCTGTCGATGGGTAAGTTCTCATCTGCCCAACGCCTAAAAATACCTGAAACACGAACTGCGAGTAACCCAGTGGCTAGTTATAGTACCAACGAATTCCGTAAGGGCCTCAAAATTCAAATCGATGGCGTGCCCTACCAGATGATCGAGATGAATTTCCGTAAGCCGGGCAAGGGGGCCGCCCTCTACGAGTGCAAATTAAAAAATCTGATTCGTGGCACCGTCACCGACAAAACCTATCGGGCCGGTCAAAGCCTGGAAGCGGCCGACGTCTCCGAGTTTACCGCCCAATATCTGTACCGTCAGGGCGATGGTTACGTTTTTATGAAAAACGATGACTACGAACAGTACGAGCTGTCCCAGGAACAGGTGGGCGAAGCCGGTAAATTCTTAAAAGAAGGCCTCGATTGTCAACTGGTGGTCTACAACGAAAACCCCATCGCCGTCACCCCGCCCAACCATGTCGTGCTGCAAGTCGAGTACTGCGAACCGGCCGCCAAGGGAAATACGGCCACCAATGTCCAAAAGCCCGTCAAATTAGAAACCGGGGCTGAAATTCTGGCACCGGCCTTTATCAATATTGGCGATTGGCTCCGGGTCGACACCCGCACGGGAGACTACATCGAACGCTCCAAAGAACCGGGATAAGGGGCCGCCGGACGGCACGGCCGCCGGGCGGCACGGCCGCCGACTTATGCGAGCTACCGCTCGGAAGACATTGGCCCGCTTCCGTTGGGCGCTCTGCTGAAAGCAAGCTGCAGAGTTTCCCACCGTTCGTAATACAATTTGATCCTGACTAAGGAAAACCTACCATGAACTGTATTCTTCCACTTGCCATCTCCTCGCTGGGAATCTTGGGCCTGGCCCTCGGACTCGGATTGCTGCTGGTTTTTTTCTGTGTCGGGATCTACAACCGGCTGGTCACGCTGCGGAACCGCCTGGAAAATGCCTTTGCGCAAATCGAAGTGCAGCTGAAACGTCGTTACGACCTGATTCCGAATTTGGTAGAGACCGTCAAGGGCTACATGGCCCATGAAAAAGAAACTCTCGAAGCAGTCATCAATGCCCGCAACCAGGCCGTCGGTGGCTTACAAGCGGCCGCGGCCAAACCGGGCGATGCGGCGGCGATGCAGCAACTCGTCAGCGCCGAACAAGGACTCTCGGGCGCGCTGGGGCGACTGTTTGCCCTCTCGGAGGCCTATCCCGACTTGAAGGCCAACCAAAATATGGCCCAGCTCAGCGAAGAGCTGACCTCCACGGAAAATCGCGTCGCCTTCGCCCGACAAGCTTATAACGACTCGGTCACGGCCTACAACACGTACCGCCAAACCTTTCCCCCCGTGCTGCTCGCCGGCCTGCTGGGCCATGGCGAAGATGCGGAACTGTTGGAATTCGATAGCCAGGCCATTGCCGAAGCCCCCCAGGTATCGTTTTGAGGAGGCGCTGGGCGCTAGGCGCTAGTTGGTGATATGGACCCCAGTGGTGGTGCAGCGCGAGCCGCCCGGTGCCCGCCGCAGATCCCAGAAATACCGGGCGGCTCGCGCCGCCTACCAAGCCACCGGCAAACTATGGCCACTGATTTTTATGAACGTCAGTCTCAGGCCCGCCGCTCTACCAAGTGGTTGGTGGTGCTGTTTTTGTTGGCGGTGGTGAGTATGGTGGGGCTGGTGTTTGGGGCCACCGCCTGGGGCACCAGGGCGCTAGACCAGTCGCCCGACCCAACCCCTTGGCGGGCGGTCGCGCCGTCCGACCCCTGGACCCTGCCGCTGGTTGCCGGTGTGGCCACCCTGGTGTTGATCGGCGGGGCGAGTTTGTACAAGATCAACCAGCTCCGCGGGGGAGGCACGGCAGTGGCGGAAAACGTCGGGGGACGCCGCCTACTGCCCAACACGAACGATCCCGTGGAACGGCGGCTGCTGAATGTGGTGGAAGAGATGGCGCTGGCCGCGGGTGTGCCGGTGCCACCCGTTTTTCTACTAGCGGATGAGGACGGCATCAATGCCTTCGCCGCCGGTTATGCCGCCGGCGACGCGGTGGTGGCCGTGACCCGAGGCACTGCGGAACAACTCACCCGCGAACAACTCCAGGGGGTGGTGGCCCATGAGTTTAGTCATATTCTGAATGGCGACATGCGACTCAATATCCGCTTGCTGGGAATCCTGCATGGAATTCTCGTCTTGGGCTTGGTAGGCCGTTTTTTATTGCGAATGGTGGGCTCGAGCAGGCCCAGAAGTTCCAAGAATAACAATCCCCTGCCGCTGCTGCTGGTGGGTTTGGCATTGATCGTCGTGGGCCTGCTCGGCACGCTTATTGGCAATCTCATCAAAGCGGCCGTCTCACGACAACGGGAATACCTGGCCGACGCCTCAGCCGTCCAGTTCACCCGCAATCCGTCCGGCATCGCCGGCGCGCTCAAACGTATTGGCGGAGCGATCGCAGGCTCCCGCCTGCAACATCCCAACGCCGCCCAGATGAGCCATATGTACTTTGGCCAAGGGGTGTGGGAAGGATTTTCAGGGGTCCTGGCAACCCATCCACCGCTCAGCAAACGCATTTTGGCCCTCGAACCCACATGGGATGGAAAATTTTTGGCAGCCACACCGGCTGCACAAATGGAAATTTCGGGGGCAGCCGGTCTGGTAGGAAACGCCCAACCTGATTCCCTGGTCCCCGCAGCCAGTGTCACCCGCGCAGCCGCGCACGTAGCACACCCAAGCGATATTCACAGCCGCTACGCCCAACAATTGAGAAACGATTTACCGGACCCTCTCCTGACCGCCGTGCACGAGCCCTACGGCAGTCGAGCCGTGATTTTCGCCCTGCTTCTGGATCGAAACACGGAAATTCGCGAGACACAACTGCAGCAACTGCGGACGATGACCACGCCCGACATCGTGGCACTCACAGTAAAACTTAGCCCGCTCTGTGACGCACTGGACGCCCGCCTCCGCTTGCCACTCATCGATCTGGCCCTGCCCGCGCTGCGGGCGATGGTGAAGTCGCAGTACATGGAATTTTCCCAGGCCTTTCAAGCCATGGTCCGTGCGGATGGACGGCTGTCCCTCTTTGAATGGATGTTGTACCGCGTCTTGCTGCGGAATTTGCGACCCCAGTTTGAAAAAGTGGCGGCACCTCGCATTGCCTACTATGGGATTCAAAGACTGGCCGCACCTTGCAATGTACTGCTCTCAGCCTTGGCCCATGCGGGATGCACGGCAGAGGGGGCAGCCAGGTCCCTGGCCGCTGCCGCGCGGCAGTTGCCCGAAATCAACTGCCACCTCTTGCCCGCGGACCAGTGTGGCCTGGCCCAACTGGAGGCTTCCCTCAACGAGCTGGTCCGCCTGGCAGCCAAACATCGAGGACGGTTGATCGATGCCTGTTCCGCCGCCATTTGTGCGGACCAAGGCGTGCAGGTGCAGGAGGTGGAATTGCTGCGGGGCATTGCAGATATGCTCGACTGCCCCATGCCCCCCTTATTGGCAGGACAACCGCTCACGCCAGCTTCATAAGACGGCAAGGCCCGCCCCAGCTGGAACGGCAGGCCGCCAACCTCCCCCAGCATAACTGCAGCTCACATCATAAATCTAACATCTAACATCTAACATCCCAGGCATCCGGCTCTACCTCCTCACCATAATTTCCATGCCTCCCCCCCTCACCACGCTCCGCCAACGTAGCGAACTGCTGGCCAAAGTCCGCCGTTTTTTTTGGGAACGGGACTTCCTTGAAGTCGAAACACCCTTGCTGGCAGACGAAGTGATCCCTGAGTTGCATATTGAACCCATGGGTGTCGGTGCGGATCAAAAATGGCTGCAAGCCTCGCCGGAATTGCACATGAAGCGGCTCGTTGCCGCGGGAATGCAGGCCATCTTTCAAGTCACCCGCTCCTTCCGTGGCCACGAGCGCGGCCCGCGACACCTGCCAGAATTTACGTTGGTGGAATGGTACCGCCAAGGCGACGACCTGCAGGCTGGCATGGACCTGTTGGACCAATTTTGCCAAACCGTCGCGGGCGCCCCGCCTGCCATCCGCACCCGTTATGCCGCGGCCTTTGAAAAACACGTCGGCCTCTGCCCGCACTCGGCAACGGTCGCGCAGCTGGCCCAGGCCGCCGTGGAACTGGGCCTGACCATTCCCGACGGGATGCCAGTGACTGACGGGAATGCAAACCACCGCGACGAGTGGTTCAACCTCTTGCTGGCCTGCAAAATCGAGCCCCAGCTGGGCCGCCACGGCCCCGAGATGCTGTATGGCTACCCGACCAGCCAAGCCGCTCTGGCGAAAATCATCGCGCCCGCTGGCCAGCCGGCGCTGGCGCAACGTTTTGAACTGTATTGGCAAGGTGTCGAATTGGCCAATGGTTACGATGAGCTAACCGACCCGGTGGAACTTCGTGACCGGCTGGTCGCGGTCAATCAGCAGCGCTGTGCCGCCGGCCGCACGGCCTTGCCACTCCCCGAGTCCCTGCTCCAGGCCATGGAAGCAGGACTGCCGGCCTGCGCTGGCTGCGCACTTGGCTGGGACCGCCTGGTCATGTTAGTATTGGGCCGCTCTACGGTGGCCGAGGTAAACGCCTTTCCGGCGGACCAAGGCTCCGACAGATCTACGTGACAAGATGATGAACGCTCTTGGTGCACTTGCTTCCTGGTCTAGAAAGAACCCTACATGTCGCAAACTACCTTCAAGCAAGACTTCATGGCATCGATCGTCGTGTTCTTGGTGGCACTGCCACTCTGCATGGGGATTGCCATCGCCTCCGGTGTGCCCGTCGCCGCCGGCCTGATTACCGGGATTGTGGGTGGCATCGTGGTCGGTTTCATCGGCGGGTGCCCCCTGCAGGTGAGTGGCCCTGCCGCGGGCCTGACGGTGCTGGTCTTGGACATTGTGCAGCGTTTGGGACTGGAATCCTTGGGCATCATCGTCCTACTCGCCGGCAGCATCCAAATGCTGGCGGGTGTGCTCCGCTGCGGCCCTTGGTTTCGCGCAGTCTCCCCGGCAGTGATCAAGGGAATGTTGGCCGGGATTGGCATGCTGATATTTGCCAGCCAATTTCACGTGATGTTCGATGACAAACCCAAGGGGAGTGGCATCAGCAATCTGATCACGATCCCTCAGGCCGTCGTAAAAGGGCTCAAACTGCCACAAAATCGTGGCCAAGCATCCCGCAAATTCCTGAAACAGCTGTTGCAACATGTGGGAGAACTGCACTGCCAACAAGTGAATCTCCAAGAGCGCATCGGCAAATTCTTTCCCCATGTCCATGCCCCCGGCCGCGAGTACACCGCCGCGCACAGGAAGGCCACCCAATCATTTTTGTTGGATTGCCAAAACAAGCAACGGAAGATCGTAGAGCAACTCCAGCAGATCGTGAAAAATTTAGAGGCCTCCCCGGAACTTCTGCTGGACCAAGAGCAAGACCAACTCCGTGCGCTGTGACTGCCCAGGACCAATCCGTCAACACCCTGCAAGCCCTGCTCGACCAGCTCAAAAATCACCATCTGGCCGCGCTGGTGGGTTTGTTGTCGATGGCGATTATTTTTCTGTGGCACTTCGCGCCGCAAAAACTACGGACTTTGCCCGGCCCACTGATCGCGGTCCTGGTGGCGACCGCGGTGGCCACGATTTTCTGTCTGCCCGTGCTCTACGTTGAGTTGCCGGATCAACTTTGGGACAGCATTCACTTCCCCTCCTGGAACGTACTCCTGGACGCCGGTTTGGGGACACTGCTAAAAACGGCGCTCCTGGTGGCCCTGATTGCCAGTGCGGAGACCTTGCTCTGTGCGACCGCCGTGGACCAGCTCCAAGCTGGCAAGCGGACCAACTACGACCGTGAACTCTTTGCCCAGGGCATTGGCAATATCCTCTGTGGTATCTTGGGGGCCTTGCCCATGACCGGCGTGATTGTGCGTAGCTCCGCGAACATTCATGCGGGGGCCAAGTCGCGCACATCAGCGATTCTGCATGGTCTGTGGTTACTCATCTTTGTGGCTTCTCTCGGCTTCCTGTTGCGACAAATCCCCACGGCCTGCTTGGCAGCCATTTTGGTCTATACGGGATTGAAACTTGTGAACTTCCAAGACATCCGCCGCTTGGCCGCATACGGCAAAAGTGAGGTGGTAATTTACGGTGTGACCGTCTCCACCATTGTGATCACCGATTTATTGACAGGTGTCCTCGTCGGCATTGGCCTGGCAGCCTTAAAACTCCTCTACACATTTTCTCATCTGGAAACAAAACTGGCGATAAACGAAACCGAACATACGGCAATCCTGTCTCTGTACGGAGCCGCCACATTTATTCGCTTGCCATTGATTGCTTTGGAATTAGAGAAAGTTCCCCCCGAAGCAGAATTGCATGTGGACTTCGAGCATCTGGATTATATCGATCATGCTTGCCTGGAATTGCTGGTGAACTGGGCCAAGCAGCATGAAAACACCGGCGGAAAGTTAATCATTGACTGGGAATCCCTGCACACACGGTTCCGAACCACAGGACGAACCAACAGCATCTCAGCGGCTGGGTAACTGTTGTGCCGATGGTAACGAATATGCCGTGGCGAATTTGCCTTAAATTGCCGAGAAGGCATGTTGCCATTTTGCATCCTGTCATTTGTCGGGTAAATACCTGTAGTGCTTGAGCGTTTTTAGAACGGTCGGCGACGTCCCCGTATTTCTAGGGGGGTGCTATGTCAGTGCACCCCGGTACCTCGCGCTGCCACGTTCAGAACTCAAAATGCCCGAGGTTGTTCTCCTAGCACGCTGTATTTCCCTACCCCTAAGGATCTGTTAATTATCGAAAACAACATCGAAAAGCCTCTCCCAGAATCGCACTGAGGATGCCCGGCAGTCGGAAAAGATTGCCACCTCCAGCGATTTTGGGACGTGCAACAAAAATTTACGATCCTTGGCCTCCAAGTCCTCTTGCCCCGAGCTTGCCGTGCCTATCAAAGTATTTATTATCGACAGTAGCGATATTGTTCGTACTGGTCTTGCTAAAGTATTGAATTCCGACGAATCGATCGAGGTCGTCGGTGACAGTGTTGACTTCCCCACGGCCCAGCCGGCCATCACCAGCACCCAACCCGACGTAGTGATCGTCGACCTCGGCTTGCGGCAGCCTAGCTGCCTAGAGCACTTGCTAGCGCTGCGTCAAGAGCTCCCTGCGCTGGAGCTCTTGATCTTCACCTCCAAAGATTGTGCCATCTCCGTGCAGCAGTTTTTGGCAGTTGGAGTCAAAGGCTATATCGTCAAAGAAGCATCCCGCTGTGAGATCATCGCTGCCGTCCAAGCAGTCGCGGCTGGCCGTCAAATCGTCAGCATCTCGGAAATCAGTCGCCTGGGATCGCCCGTCAGCCTCCGCAGTGAACAGGGACATCCGTCCATCGCGGGTCACCACCGCGGTCATGAGTTAAGCGCCCGTGAACGCGAGGTTCTGGTCCGCATTGCGCGCGGGCTGACCAATCAGGGAATTGCCAACGAGTTGTTTCTCAGCATCAAGACGATTGAAACGTATCGTTCTCGGCTGACCAAGAAGATTGGCGCCCGCAACCGGGCCGATCTCTATGAGTACGCCTGCCAAAACGGCATGCTTACCCAGGTCCCTGTGAGCGCCTAAAGGCAGACGGCAGAATCCGGCCTCAGCCGGGGACCGGCCCAATCCTGCTCGGCGCGAACGTTGCGCCCGAGCAGCGGCAGTGATTTCATGCACAGCGGGTACCAACCCTCTCCACAAATGAGCCGGTGGGCGATAGCCCCGGTTCCGTGAAATGCGCGGGTGGCACCCAACGCTGGTAACGATTTCTCGGGTGGCACCGACAGTCGGCCGGAGTTGATTTGGCCATGGCGTAATTCTCTGCCGGCCGATTGTCGGTGTGCGCAGCACAGGAGGTAATCGGCTCAGGAATACACCTCCTGTGCTGCGCACCCAATGCTGGTAACGATCTTCTCCCACAAGAAAAGAAGCAAGTTTGCATCAAGCCCTGCGCTGGATTCGCGCCGCTCTCCTGCGTCATTCCCGCGCAAGCGGGAATCTAGGCCACTGGCACTGCTACTGGATTCCCGCCTGCGCGGGAATGACGGTGAGGATGCGGGAATGACGGTGAGGATGCGGGAATGACGAAGAGGATGCGGGAATGACGAAGAGGATGCGGGAATGACGGTGAATGAAACACCCTCCCAAAGGTTTTTAGCCCCCATCTTGGAAGCAATGAAAAGACCCTGACGCCCGTCCGCCACTGTCAGGTATTTCCCCCAAACGTGACAGGTTTCCCCACGCCAGCGCGCGTCGGCCAGGACTTCCCCTGTCAGGCAAATATTTTTTTGTCAGGCATAGTTGGGGTTCTTCGCAAATTACCTGCCGCAACGCAAAACAGGGTCTAAGTTTGTTTCGTTGGCAGTCGAGCAGCAAAAAACTTTTTGCCGCGGCAACAGCCAGCACGAAAGCAACAGGAGGTTCTAAGTCGCCCTCTGGGTGCAGGGATATCCAGTCAAAAAGCGTTTTTGCCCCGCGCTGAACAGGTTGGTCCCATGTCCCATCTTGCCCCAGAGGGCGACTTATGACCTCCCCCAGACCCACAGCACGCCGGACCCCCACAAAACAACAAAACAGGAGACAACTAGGACACCGATGAGCGCGGGTTGGACGTAAGCTACTAATCGTTCCTGCCCCAATGATTACTGCTCGCCGTTCGGCCCGCGTTCATCCGTGTTCTATTTGTCATCCGCAAGCATCTCAGCAGCACGAGCCCGCACCACGGGTTTGCTCTGAGGCCCTAACCGACAGCAACAACAAGCAAATAGGATACGGATGAACGCGGGTTCAATAAGGTAAGAATTATTCCTGCCCCGATGATTCTTGGCCGACTGTCCAACCCGCGTTCATCCGTCTTCTCTTTGCCCCCCCCCCTAAAACCTCTCAGCAGCACGAGCCCGCACACCGGGTTTGCTCTTAGTCATCTACTCGCTGACGGTGGTAGACCTCAAAAGTCGTGTCGAAATCGTTCTGAGCATCGGCCGGGTGGTGTGTTGTTTCCACCATTTCCCACTGCTTGAGCGAAAATTCAGGGAAATAGGTATCGCCCTCGACGGCGGCATGCACCCGCGTCAAAAATAATCGCTGGGCATCAGGTAGGGCCAAGGCATAAATACTTGAGCCCCCAATCACGTAACTGTCCAGACCTGCGGGCACCCCCGCCAGCGCTTCCTGCCAGCTCGCGGCCACGATCACCTCGTCCCAGCCGGGCTGAAAGTCGGCTTGCCTGGTAATCACCACCGAGGTCCGCCCCGGCAGCGGACGTCCAATCGAATCCCATGTCTTGCGGCCCATGACCAGCGCCGACCCCATCGTGAGACGCTTGAACCGCCGCAGGTCCGCCGCCAGCCGCCAAGGCAAATCGCCCTCCCGACCAATCACGCCATTTTCGGCAATCGCTACGATAATCGACAGGGACATGGGGGGGGAGGGACTAGGGGCTAGGGATTAGGGGCTAGGGATTAGGGGCTAGGGATTTGCTGGGGCTGCTGTTAGACGGCGACCGGGGCTGCGATGTGCGGGTGCGGATCGTAGTTGCTAAGCGTGAAATCCTCGTAGACAAAGTCCGAGAGACTCCGCACTTGGGGATTCAGCTCCATGTGGGGTAGCGGACGCGGCATGCGCTGCAGCTGCTGACTAGCTTGGGTGACGTGGTTGTCATAGAGGTGGGCATCACCAAGTGTATGAATAAACTCGCCCGGTGCGAGATCGGTGACTTGGGCCACCATCCGCGTTAATAAAGCATAGGAAGCGATGTTGAACGGCACGCCCAAAAACACATCGGCACTCCGCTGATACAGCTGGCAAGAAAGTTTTCCGTCGGCCACGTAAAACTGAAATAACAAGTGGCAGGGAGGCAGCGCCATCTGGGCAACCTCAGCCACATTCCAGGCACTCACCAGTAACCGGCGGGAATCAGGATCTTGCCGGATACCATCCACCACCTGACGGATTTGATCAATCGTGCGGCCATCGGGCGCTGCCCAACTCCGCCACTGCTTGCCATAGACCGGCCCCAGTTCGCCTTGGGCATCGGCCCACTCGTCCCAAATCGTAACCCGATTCTCCTGTAAAAACTTGATGTTCGTTTCCCCACGCAACATCCACAAGAGCTCATAAATAATCGAACGCAAGTGCAACTTTTTGGTCGTGAGCAGCGGAAAACCCTCCGCCAAATCAAAACGCATCTGATGACCAAATACGCTACGGGTGCCCGTACCGGTACGGTCCGACTTCGGAGTGCCGGTAGTGAGAATGCGGTCGAGGAGGTCCAAGTACTGTTGCATAACCTTTTTCTGCACGTTCCAAAACCCGGCTGGTGCTACCAGCTTTCCCGGCCGCTGGACACCTCCAGTAGGGTGCTGGGATCAGCCCTTTTTCTGCACGTTCCAAAACCCGGCTGGTGCTACCAGCTTTCCCGGCCGCTGGACACCTCCAGTAGGGTGCCGGGATCAGCCCTTTTTCTGCACGTTCCAAAACCGACTGGTACTACCAGCCGTCCCGGCCGCTGGACACCTCCAGTAGGGTGCTGGGATCAACAGCCCTTATTGCTTCGCCATCAGCTCTTCCACCACCTGGGCCAACAAAGCCGGATTGTCTTGGGCCTGCAGATGGTCAATGCGAGCAGCACTGATTCCTAGTTTTTTGAGGGCAGCGATGGCCTGCTTCCACTTGGTCGCACGGGTCTTGCCCTCGGCCAGGTAGAGGTCGGTGACCAATTCACTCAACCTCTGCAATGAAATAGCACCCTGATTATCATAGTAGTTCTTGATAATCCGCTGCTGGTGTTTGGAATAACCTTGATCCATCGTATCCATCTCTCCGGTGCCCGACTCCGTAGCGGCAGGTTGCCACTTTCCCCATGGCCTAAAACTGGGTAGCCTATCGTAATGGTTTGCCGGCCTCAGCGGAAGCTGCCAGCAAATCTTGACCCGCGTTGAGAAATAATGAAACAAGTCATTGCCATCGTCAAACCGTTCTTGGCCGAAAAAATCCTGGCCGGGCTCCGCCGGGCCCCGTTGGAGGCGGTCGAGGTGTGTGAAGTGAAGGGTATGGGGCGCCAGAAGAGCTACCTCGACCAGTACACCGAAAATGAATACCAACTGGCCTTTCTGCCCAAAGTCCAAATTACCGCCTGGGTCGACGACACCCGCTCGGAAGAAGTGGTACGCAAGTTGGTAGAGATCGCCCGTACAGGCCGTATTGGCGACGGTAAAATCTTCGTCCTGCAGGCCCAGGCATACGATGGTTCCGGCCTCGCCGGGGGCCCAGCTTAGGCTCTCGGACAGCGTTTTATCCCATCATACCCCCCCGAAACGGTAAATTCTTAGCGACTTCTCCAGGTTTCCTGCCCTTTCGGACTTGTCATGAGCCCGCAGCTGAGGACAATGTTTACTCAAACCGAAAACACGTATTTCACTGTTTTACGACCTATTTTCACAAGAAGGATTAAAAATGGCAAAGAAAAAAGCGGCCGTCGCCAAAAAGCCCATGACCAAATCAGAAATCTTGACCGCCCTCTCGGAGTCGAGTGGCTTCACCAAAAAGGAAGTTGCCGGCCTGCTCGAGGATCTCGCTGGGCTGCTTGCCAAGAACTTGAAGAAAAGTGGCCCGGGCGTTTTCAACATTCCCGGCCTGATGAAGGTTAAGGTGGTGCGGAAACCGGCCACCAAGGCCCGCAAAGGCATCAATCCGTTTACCAAAGAAGAAACTGTCTTCAAGGCCAAGCCAGCCCGCAACGTGGTAAAAATCCTGCCTCTGAAGGCCCTCAAGGATATGGTTTGACGTTACCCGTTTGATTGGTACCCGTTTGATTGATATCTCAACGCCCAAACCTTCCGAGCTCAGGCTCGGAAGGTTTTTTTGTCTGCTCACTTGAACGAAGTCGGTTGCTCCGCGGCCGCGAAGATGCGCAGAAACGTGGCGCGAACCTCCTCGAACATCTGCGCCACCTCGCGACTCAGTTCGGACGCGTTGGCATGGCCCAACAAAAAGGCCAGCTTGGCTTGGTCGGTTTCGTTTTCCGGGTATTCGTGCCGGCCGGCGGAGTTCATCAGGCGAATGCGAGCTTCGATGCTGCGCTGGAAACGATAAGCACTTTGCAGAAATTCCACATCGCGAGCCGGCAAAATCTGAGTCTGTTCCAAGGCGGCCAAGGCCGCCAGCGTGCCCGGCACACGGATCTCTGGCAGCTGCTCGCCATGTTGGAGCTGCAGCATCTGCACGATGAATTCCGTGTCCATCGTTCCTCCCGCACTTCGCTTCAAATTCCGCGGCGAAGCCGTTTCCTGCAATTTGAGCCGCATGTGGTGGATTGCGGTGGCGAACTGGGGCTGCCAGGGCTCCGCAAACGTCGCGGCAGCCACCGCCTGCAGCGCGCGCTGGGCAGCGGCGGGCGACCCGGTCAGCACCCGGGCCTTGCACAGCGCCTGGCGTTCCCACAACTGCCCACCCCCGTTTTGAAAATAATTCACGAAGGCGTCCAGCGACACCGCCAACGCTCCACTCCGTCCCGTGGGACGCAGGCGGGGATCGATCTCGTACAGACGACCAAAGGGTCCAAAATGCGTCGCCCGCTTGATCAACCGCTGCCCCAGTTCACTGAAAAAATGACTGTTGGTAGTAGACCCCTTCCGCGAAGAGGGGGACGAGACCGTTTGCCCCTCGCTCTCGTACAGAAATACCAAATCCAAATCGCTATGGTAGTTGGGCTCGCGGCCGCCCAACTTGCCCAAGGCCAACACCACAAACTCACACCGTTGGCCGATTTCGTCGGCGCTAAAATGCCAGGGAGCCAGCTCCACTTCCTGACGATGCGCGGCCAGCTCTCCCTTTTGCGGCATACCTAGTTTTTCCAACAGACGCTCGTTTTCCCTCGTCAAAATCTGCCGCAACAGGACTTCCGCAATATCAGACAACTGGGCATGGGTCGCCTCAATCTCGTCTTTCCCCAAAATATCCCGCACCCCCACACGTAAATGCTGGGCATGTTTAAAACTATGCAGGATGGGGTCCAGATCCTCGGCACCATGAGTCAAATCGCTCAGCGATCTCTCCAGACTGTCCACGCCCGGCAGTTGACCAATCAGCAAACTATCCAGCAGTTCATCAATCATGCCCGGGTTGCTAGTGAGCATGCCCGCCAGGTAAGGACACGCCGCACACAAGGTAACGTACAGATTCAGAGTCGGATGATTGGTGCGAAACAGCTCCCACAGGGCCGCCTTGCCGCCCAGCGAATCACTCACGCGACTGAGGCTGACCAGCGTGGCATCCGGATCGGGCGTCTGCGCGATGGCCCCCAGCAGGCGGGGGGCGATGGATGCCAAAAACATCCGGCAGCGACGGGTCGACAGAAAGGGAATCCGCTCCTCGGCCAAGGTCATTAAATTTCTGTAGGCCCCCTGCTGGTCGGCAAACGGATAGCGGCCCAGCACCGCCGCGATGACTTCCGGCTGGGGATCCGGGTCATTCACCAGGTCCACTTCGGGCTCGGTGTCGGCATCGTCCCCAAAGGCATCGTGCAGCAAGTGCTCGAGAATTTTATGGTTCACACCCGTGCGCCGGTCGTAGTCCTGACGAAACTCCGCCAGCGCCGCGCCCGGTTGGGCGGAAACAAATCCCATCCGCCGAGCGACTTTGGTCAGCTCTGCCTCCGCACTGGGTAAATCGTGGGTTTGCAGATCGTACATGATCTGCAACCGGTGTTCGAGCTTGCGCAAAAAAGAATAATTTTCGGTAAGTAGAACCTGTTCTTGATGAGTCAGCACACCCGTTTTTTCCAAGCGCTCGATGGCTTCCCAGGTATTGCCCGTCCGCAGTTTGGTGTCGAAAACGCCACTCAGGAGCTGCAAAAACTGAATCACGAATTCAATATCGCGGATTCCCCCGTGCCCGGCTTTCACATCAATGGCCGATTTTCCAGACACATCCGCCCTGGCTTCGATGCGGCGTTTCAGCGCCTTGATCCCGGTGATGTCGGTCAAGGACAAATAGCGCCGATAGATCCAGGGTTCCAACTGCGCTAAGTACTCTTTCCCCAAGTCCGACGAACCGGCGATGACCCTCGATTTCACATAGGCCTGACGCTCCCAGGTACGCCCCCGCGAATCATAATAGGCCAGCGCACTGTCCACGCGCGCACACAGCGGCCCCTGGGCCCCCTCGGGACGCAGCCGCATATCCACCCGGTAGGCCAGGCCCAAGTCCGTATTTTCGGTAAGCACTTGAATCAGCAGTTGCGACACACGGTTGACGTATTCCTGCGGATCCGTTTCGTATCCAGGCTGCCGTGGATCGGTGGGCTGCCAGAGAAATACCAAATCGATATCGCTGGAATAATTCAGTTCCAAGCCACCCAATTTTCCCAAAGCCAACACCACAAACCGCGGTGGATGGAAATTTTCGCCCTGGAACTGATAATGCTTTTCCTGCACCGCGCGCTCCGCGTAGGCCAACCCCGCCTCGACGACGGCATCGGCCACATACGATATCTGACGGGCCACCTGCACTACCGACAGCTGCTGGACGATGTCGCCATAGGCAATCCGCAAAGTCTCCCGTCGTTTGAAGCGGCGGAGCGCCGTCAGCACATCTTCCCGTTTGCGCAGCGCCTGGACTTCGCCTACCAGCTCTTCCACCAAGGGTTCCCGGGCCACCGGCAAACCCTCGGTCATCCGCAGCAAATCGTAACCGGCCGGGTCGGCACATAGTTGATCACTCAGCTTTTGGCTCGCATTGAGCATCAGCAGGAGACTCGGCAGCGCCCGAGCGTCGCGTTCAAAGAGAGCCGCAGTCGCCAGCCGGTTCCGGGTGGCCAGAATATAACGCTCGAGATTATTCAGGGCCATGTCCGGATCGGCCAACTGCGGTGCCGTCTCCGCAAACTGTTGGCAAATCGTGCCTAGCAGATCCAGCGGAATCCCCTGGGATGCCAAGCGTTTCAAATTGAGCTGCGCGGTGCGAGGATTGGTCACCCCCACCGTGGACAACCACCGCTGGGCGTCTTCCCCAGATTCGAGCATCGCCTGCACACGATCAATTTGCATCGTTACATGATTTTCTGTAGGGAATCGCTACACCCGCGGTCGGACGCCGCCCCAACTCTTACTTGCCCAGCGCAAAAAGTTCCGGCCCCACATGCTGGGTCACCACCGCACCAAACATGGTGTGGGCATTGGCATCGTAAACGGCGACAGGTACGATGTGGCCGATCTGCCGACGATTGCCGTCGAACACCACGATGCGATCACACATCGTCCGGCCCGTGAGCTGCACCTGCTGGGAGTCCGACGGCTGCTGTTTGAGACTGGCTTTGCTGGGCCCTTCCACCAACACCTCCACCTCGCGTCCCAGAAAGGGCTGGTTGTCGGCTTCGCTAATCTCGTTTTGGATCGCCAGCAACTCGTGATTACGCCGTTTTTTCACATCCTCGGGCACATCGTCAGGATAGAGCTGCGCGCCTTTGGTGCCAGGACGTTCGCTGTACTTGAAAATAAAACTGTTTTTGAATCGCTGCCTGCGGACGACGTCGCAAGTCCGCTCAAAATCGGCCTCAGTCTCCCCGCAAAAGCCCACAATAAAATCACTCGTCACCGCCGCGGCAGGCAACCATTCGCGAATCCGCTGCATCATCTCCAAATACTCTTCCACCGTGTACCCCCGCTTCATCCGCTTTAAAATCTCGTTCGACCCGGACTGCAGGGGCACGTGCAGATACTTGGCGCATTTCGGCAAATCGCGCACCGCCTGCAACAGGTCGACGGTCATATCTTGGGGGTAATTGGTGACAAACTTGATGCGATCCAGACCCTCAATGTCATGCAAGGCATACAACAGATCGCTCAGCCGGGTTTCTCCCTCCGCGTCCCGATAGCGGTAGCTGTTGACCGTCTGCCCCAGCAAGACAATCTCCCGGCAGCCCTCTGCGGCCAACTGGCGGGCCTCGGCCAGGATCTGCTGCGGCGGACGGCTCTGCTCGGGACCACGAACGCTGGGCACAATGCAGTAGGTGCAAAACTTGTCGCAACCGATCTGAATCCGCACATAGGCTTGGTAGGGGGTGGGCCGCATGGACGGATCGCGGAGCGGGTCAAAACTCTCATGACTCCGCTCCACCGTATCGCGGGAGCCCTCTTTGCGTCCCAGACTCACCTCCATCCGCTGCCCACCGCCCGCGGCAATCTCGTCAATCAAGTCGGGGACCTGATGCAATTGGCCCGGCCCAACAATCAAATCGACGTAGGGAGCCCGCTCAAAAATCAGCCGCTGATCCTTCTGGGCCATGCAGCCCAGGACGCCAATGATCTTCTGCGGCTGCTCTTGCTTGGCATGTTTCAGACGGCCCAAGGCACTGTAGATTTTGTCTTCCGCATGTTGGCGGATGCTGCAGGTATTGAACAGAATCGTATCCGCGTCGTGCGCGTTGTCGGTCAGTTCATAGTCCCGCTGCCGCAAACTGGCCACCACCAGCTCACTATCGAGCACGTTCATCTGACAACCGACCGTTTCAATGTAGAGCTTTTTCGTCATGCTTTCCGTTGCTTCTCTGCGTCTGCCGTGGGCTGAGCCGGCGGTTGAGACTGTTGCTGCTCAAGTTGGCTACGGACCTGATCGACTAATTGGTTGCGCCGGGCCGCCATCAATCGCACCAGGGTCATCACCGCCACATAGGCGGCAGCCAAGAGTATGAAGATATCCCAGCGATCCATCCAATGCTCCCCACCAGGCCCGCTTTCAGAATATTTTGCGCCGCGGGACGCACGGCATGTCCCCGGCCGCCATCCGGGGATCCTGTATCATACCGTGCCCACCACCTGGACCGCGAGGTGAAAAACCGAGGCTGGAAACAAGGGGAAATAAGGCATCCCCGTAGCCTGCGGAGCCCGGGAAACCCAGCACTTTGCACACGTTGCCATTCCAACAACGCGGAGTGCTCATTCTACTGATCTGGAAGCCCAGACAATTGTTTCAGTGGCTGAAATTGTCGGTGGCCAGAGCTCAATATGTGGTTTAGAATTGATTTTAATGGAGGCTTGGGATGAACACTGTGGCGAATAATGAGCCGAGGATGATCGCAATGAGTATTACGGAGGACTTAATCATTGCGGAACTTTCAGACGGCCGCACCATCGGCGTGCCTCTCGCATGGTCGTGGCGTCTCTCGGAAGCGACACCCGAACAGCGCAAAAACTTCGAAATCATCGGCAATGGTGAGGGAGCCCACTGGCCAGACGTAGACGAAGACATCAGCGTGCGAGGAATGCTCTCGGGCGTACCTGCGCGCCCGTCGAAGAAGCAAGCAACTCCTTCGTAGAGGGCAGAACAGGAAGTTTTCCGCCGGGCCGCCATCAATCGCACCAGGGTCATCACCGCCACATAGGCGGCAGCCAAGAGTATGAAGATATCCCAGCGATCCATGCGATGTTCCTCCGTGAACTTACTGGAAGGGAGACAGGGGACGCGCGTCACGCCGCTTGCTCAGCACCGCGCGGACCTTGCGTTTCATCCACCAGCCCACCCGGGTGCCTTCCAAGTTGAGCGATTCCAGCCCCAGCACGGCATCCACGATCCAAGTTGCATCTTTCGTGACCGGGGTCCCCGACAAATCCAAATGCTTCATGTGCTGAAACACCTCCAGTGCCAACACGGCCTGATCACTCACCTGGCAGCCGGGCAGTTCCACCCGGGCTAGCCCCCCCAGGACGTCTGCCTGGCTCACCAGGTACTGGATCATGGCATCGGCTCGCTGAGAGCCTACCAAGCGGACACCCGTGATATTTTCCGTCAGCTGGGCAAAGTCGCCAAAGGATTTTTTCAGCCAGTCAATCGCGTCGCTGGTCACTTCCACGCCAAACTCTTCCAACCGCTCAGTGACCTCTTGCACCTCGAGGTACCCCTCCATCTGATGGGCGATCCAGTGGCGGCGGTCACTGCGAAAATTCACGTACTGCTGGGCCTGCTCAAAAGCAGCTTGCAAGGCACGAAAGGCCTCCGCCGAACCCCCATGATCGGGGTGGGCCGTTTTGACCTTGGCCCGGTAGGCGGCTTTGACATCCTCCTCCGCGTAGGGTGGTGACAGCACCAGCTAAACCATAAAATCCGGCCGGCCATCCAGCGGCTGGGGTACGTGAGAGCGAGGCATTAAAACTGGTTCTCCGTACCGGAAACAGTGGACATCACTTGCAGTATAGCTGGGTGGATGGGGCGCTGCCAGGCAGTTCCCGAGCCGCCAGGCCAGGCCTTGTCATTACCCACAAATCCCTGCTAGCAAAAAGGCTGTTCTATTCAAAAATTTCACCACGGAGAGCGCGGAGGACACGGAGAATTAAGGGCAGAATCGAGCGTTCTCTCAGATTTTCTCCGTGATCTCCGTGTTCTCTGTGGTGAAAAAAGAAATACCCAATGCGGTTTGTGGAGGGGATACCTCGCCCATGGCGTACCCCAGATGCTAATCTATCGAGAAATAAAGCCCTGTCGAATTTCTGGAACAAAAAATGTGGGGAAGGACAAGAGGCCAGGCCC
>CAMYJY010000022.1 GCA_947258835.1 uncultured Pirellulales bacterium | reverse complement strand
TCGCCAGTGGCCTACTTTTGCTGGGCCGGCGGACTGCTGGGGGCGTAGCAATTTGGCCGCCGCCCGGGCGGTAAAGGGCAGCGGGCAGGACTATTACAACCCCTACAACCCCTTTGGCAATATGCATTTAGGTCGAACTGTCCAGTTCCTCCTGGCAGCCTGGCCCCGCCATTAGGTATAGTTGCTAGAAGCGAAACCGCGTTCATCGTGGAGACATCCCGTGTTGCGAACGGTCGCCAGTGCGCGGCCGTGCTTGAAATGATTGAATCTACCATTTCGGTCGGTACTGCCGAAAACCTAGTGCTGCTCTTGGGCACTCAGGACCAACATCTCAAGCAGATCCGTGACACCATCCCGGCCAAGATCACCACCCGTGACGGCAAGATTCAAGTTCAGGGTGACGAGGAAGCCGTGCTGCAAGCCACCGCCGTCTTCGAAGAGCTGCGGACCTGTCTGGGGCGGAATGGTGCGCTGGACTTGGATCAAGTGACGCAAGTGATTCACCGCGTGACCCATGGCGAAACCGTCTCACCCAGCGAACCGATTGGTGTCCGCAACGGCCAGTCGATTCATCCCCGCACCCCCGGTCAAGCCCAGTACGTGGCCGCCATTCGCGACCACTCGCTCGTGTTTTGCACGGGCCCGGCGGGCACGGGCAAAACCTATTTGGCCGTGGCCACGGCCGTGGAGGCGCTCCGTGATGAGCGGATCCGTAAAATTGTCTTGGTGCGTCCGGCCGTGGAAGCAGGCGAAAGCCTAGGCTATCTCCCGGGTGACATGCAGGCCAAAATCAACCCTTACTTACGTCCGCTGCTGGATGCACTCCGCGAGATGATGGACTACGAGCCCATGCAGCGGTATATGACCGAAGACATCATCGAAGTTGTCCCGCTGGCCTTCATGCGCGGGCGAACGCTGAACCAGGCTTTCATTATTTTAGACGAAGCACAAAACACGACTGTTTCGCAAATGAAGATGTTTCTGACGCGGATGGGCGAGGGTTCGCAAGTGGTGGTCTCGGGGGATCCCTCGCAGACCGACCTGCCTCCGCATACCAAGAGCGGCCTGATTGATGCGTTGTCGCGCCTGCGGAAGATCTCGGGCTTTGCCCACATCAACCTGTCGGGCGCGGACATCGTCCGCCACCGTCTGGTGCAGGAAATTGTCCGGGCCTACGACGAAGGCCCCAAAAAGAAAAAATAGCCGCCCATCCCCTCCGAACCCCACCCACGGCATGTCTCAAAACGGCCATCAAAAACGAACGCGACAACAACGGGTTGCCACCGTTGAGTTGCCTCCCGGATTTTGGGGGACGCTGTTCGTCCAGCTACAACGTGGCAATGTGCTGTTGCGTTTGGCCATGAGTGCGCTGGTGGCATTGGTTTTGTTGGCCTGTACCCGTGGCTGGGAACCGCCTTTTCATTATCGGTTGGGAGAGATTCCCCCGCGGGATATCGTTTCGCGTCTCGATTTCGAACAAGTCGATGCAGAAGCCACCGAAGCCGCCCGCGATCGCGCCCGCCGACTCACACGGGCCATCTACAACCAAGATCCAGAACCCTTGATTCAGCTCCGCGCCCAATTGCGAAGTGAAATCAGCAAACTGCTGGCCGCCGAAAAAATCGAGGACGTGGCGGATAATTTATGGAAAGATTTCGAGCCGCCCCTGGCCGCCGGCACACCAGACCCTACCGCGGAGGAGCGCGCAGCTCAATTTGCACGCTTTCGCGAAACGTTTGCCCAGGACAATGGCTTGGAATCCTTCGATGAACAAATTGCCCAAGTGATGGCTCCATTTGAACAATGGGGACTCTTGGAAGCGCTCCCCGCCGAACACGAAAATCTAAACTTCGAGGAAATTTTTGTGCGTCGCCGAGAGGCGAACGCCTACGGACCTCCGGCAAAACGCAATGTTTCCGAGGTGCGGATCGAAAACGCCGCCGACCAGCTGCAAACGGCGCTCCGCGAAAAACTCCCCTCCGCCGCCTTGGCCGAGCGGGTCTTTGCTTGGCTCCGCCCACGACTGATGACGACCTTAACGATCGATCTCCAAGCCACCCGCGCGGCCCAAACCGCCGAGGCGGAGGCAACACCCGAAGTGACCAAGCTCTATCGGGCGGGTGAGGACATCTTGGCCCAGGCAGACGTGCCTTTACAGAACGAGGACCTGACCCTCTTAAAGCTGGAATATCAGGCGGAGCTAGCCTCCCAAGAGCTGGGCGGAAAATTACGGCGTTCCTGGGCCGTGCTGGGGCTCTACACGGGCCTGTTCATCCTGTGCGGCTTCTACTTGCAATGGCGTGAGCCACGCGCGCTGAGCGAACTGCGGCGTTTGACGTCTCTGCTGGTCATCGTCCTGTTAACCGTCGTGCTGGCACGCGTCGCTAGCGGCTACTCCTGGGGCACCGATCTGATTCCACTGCTGCTACTGGGAATGACGCTGGCCATTGCGTACCAGCAAGAGCTGGCCCTGCTCGTCTCCGCCTGCGTGACCCTGGTGGTGGTGATCGCCATGGGCCACGATATGTCCCAAGGCTTAGTGCTGTTGGCCACGGTCACCGGGGCCATCCTGGTCCTCGAACAAGTACGCACGCGGGGCAAACTGCTGGCCGTGGGCTTCGTGGCCGCCAATGTGGCCCTGTTGACGACACTCGCGGCAGGCACCCTGGCCGGGCAGCCATGGGCCTTGCTGCTGCAAAACGGTTGCTTGCTCGCGCTGTGGGCGATTATTGCCGGCTCCCTGATGACGGTCTTGTTGCCCACCGTAGAACGCGTGTTTGAGGTCCAAACAGATTTAAGTCTGATCGAGTTGGGCGACCCGGCCCATCCGCTCCTGCAAGAACTGATCCGCCGCGCGCCGGGCACCTACAATCACTCGATTACCGTGGCCTCACTGGCCGAAGCCGCGGCCGAGTCGATTGGCGCCCGCGGACTCTTGGTACGCGTGGGTGCGTACTTCCATGACATCGGCAAGATGCTCAAGCCCGGCTATTTTGTGGAAAACCAAAGTCAAGGCGACAACCGTCATGACGCACTCGTGCCAGCAATGAGTACCCTGGTGATCATCGCCCACGTCAAAGACGGCGCGGACTTGGCCCGTCAGAATAAATTACCGGAACAAATCATCGACTTTATTCAGCAACATCATGGCACCACGCTGGTCGAGTATTTCTACCGCCAGGCCAGCCAGCAGCGAGAACGCGATCCCGAAAGCGCCGAAGTCGATGAGAGCTCCTTCCGCTATCCGGGTCCAAAACCCCAATCCAAAGAGGCGGGCGTGCTGATGCTGGCTGATGCCGTCGAATCGGCCAGCCGGGCACTGAAAGAACCGACCCCGGCCAGAATCGAGAATATTGTGGAGGAACTCTCTCGGAAACGCCTCCTGGATGGCCAATTTGATGAATCCGGGCTGACCCTGGAAGAAGTGCGCAAGATCGGCGAAAGTTTGGTAAAATCCCTCACGGCTGTCTACCACGGCCGGGTAAAATATCCTGGACAAGAATCGGCGTAGCCTCAGAGCTTGTCTGCCGAGAATTTTGAACCACGACGAAACAGCGGAAACAACGAATCAACAAACGAAAAATAAGTCCCTGATGGAACATTTGTCGCAGACCACAGTCGTAGGCTGGGGCGAAGCCCCACCTTTGTCAAATTACCACAACTAACTGAAAATTTTGAACCACGACGAAACAACGCAAACAACGTCCACCACGAATCAACAAACGAAAAAATAAGTCCCTGTTCGTCGTTGCGTTGTTTCGTTGTGGTTCCTTTGCTGCCGCAGGAATGGCAATGAACGCACGGCACACACACCATCACCCGGCACCAACAAACGGTGGTCAGACGCCACGTACTGAACCTACCATGGAGCATTTGTCGCGGCCCACAACCCAGCCCCCCCGGTCACTAGCCGCGGACACGCGTGCCGAAAATCAGCCTAGCGGCACGTGGCAGATTCTGATTGCGGACCAACAAACGGCCCTGCCGGTGGACACCCGACGGATCAAGCAGGCCCTGCGGTCCATCCTCAACGACACGCCCTACACCGCAGGGATGATCAGCGTCGCCGTGGTGGACGACCCCACGATTCACCAATTGAATCGCCAATATCTCGAGCACGACTATCCCACCGATGTCTTGAGTTTCGTGCTGGAGGATGCGGCCCCCTCCCTGCAGGGCGAATTGGTGGTCAGTAGCGACACGGCCATCGCCCAAGCAGCCTCCTACGGCTGGGGGGCTGAGCAAGAACTGTTGCTGTACATTATCCACGGGGCATTGCATTTGGTTGGTTATCGCGACCACCAGCAAGATGAACGGGAGGCCATGCTGGCGGCCGAGTTGGCCCAATTGGGCCAGCTGGGGATTCCCTTGCCGGCAGACTGCTCACGCTGGCTGCCCACCGGCGAGGCCAGCGCTCTGACCTCCCAGGCACGCTCCCGTAAGCCGCGGCCCTGACCCATGTTACGCAGCACGACCCACACGGAGTGACACCGGAACCTTGAACATCATGCCTTTATCCTGGATCTGCCTGATTTCACTCATCGCGACCGCCATCACGAGCCTCGGTGTCAGGGCACTTCGCAATTTTTCTCGGCATGACCTCGAAGAAATCTGTCGCCGCCGCGGTCAACCCGATCGCTTTAGCCAGATCCTCAGGTTTCACGAAACGGTGGCCTTGGGCAATGAAATGCTGCTCATGGGCTTGGCAACCGGCAGCATCCTTTCCAGTTATTTTTGGGTGCAAGCCAAATGGCAGTTGTCCGCTGGCGGCGTCTGGGCCGACTGGTTGATCACAACCGCGGGAATCGGCCTGGTGTTAATTATCGCCACCACGTGGATCCCCTGGGCCCTAGCGCGGGTCTTCGCCGAAAAATTCCTGTTTTCCACTTGGCCACTCTGGACAGCGTCCAGCGGAATGGCCGCGCCGCTGATTTGGGGAGCCAAAATCTGCGATACGGTGCTCCACCGGCTGGCCGGTCGGATTCCTCAAAGTGTCGACGAAGAAACAATCGAAGAAGAAATCCGCACGATTGTCACCGAAGGCCATCGGGGAGGTCTGCTGGAGGAGGATGCACGTGAAATGATCGAGGGAGTCATCGAGTTGGGGGATGCTGATGTATCACAAATCATGACGCCCCGCACCGACATGCACATGGTCCAGGTCGACACCCCCTGGGAAGACATGGTGGCCGATGTCATCGAAGCCGGCCACACGCGGATCCCCGTTTATGGCAGCAACCGAGACGATATTTTGGGGTTGCTGTACAGCAAAGACTTATTGCCTGAATTGGCCACCGGCACACCCGAAACACGCACCCCGATTGTTGACCTCCTCCGCAAGCCCCTGTTTGTACCCGGAACCAAACCGCTGGATGAATTGTTGGAAATGTTTCAACAGGTCCGCACGCATATCGCCTTGGTGCTGGATGAGTATGGTGGCGTGTCGGGGCTGGTGACGATTGAAGATATCTTGGAAGAAATCGTGGGCGAAATTGTGGATGAGTACGACGCGGAAGTCGCTGCCGAAATCGAACGGATCGACGACAGCACCTGCGAAGCGCTGGGCCGCACGCACGTGGACGAAATCAACGCCACCATGAATCTGCGACTTCCCGAAGACGGCGATTTTGACACGATCGGCGGTTTTGTATTCACCGAATTGGGACGCGTCCCCCTCTCCGGCGAAGCCCTGGTCTGGCAAGACCAAGTCCGCATCCAGGTCCTAGAGGCCTCCAAACGCCGGATCGACCGCGTGCGGGTCGAACGTCTGGATGATGATCCCCAACGGGAAAGCGCCTAGGGGCGGCGACCGGGCCGCTGGCCAGCGAGCTACCGCTCGAAAGGTACTGGCCTGCCTCTGTGGGGTGCTAGCGTCAAGAATAACCACGAAGACAAGAAGAGCACGAAGAAAATCTGGGCCAGGAACCTCCACGAGTCGTAGGCTGGGAATTTTGAACCACGACGAAACAACGGAAACAACGTGCACCACGAATCAACCAATGAAAAAGATAAGTCCCTGTTCGTCGTTGCGTTCGCGGGTGGCACCCAACGCTGGTAACGATTTTGTGGGCAGTATGGGGGGGCAGTCATTCCCGCGCAGGCGGGAATCCAGTTGCAGTGCAAGTTGTCTAGATTCCCGCTTGTGCGGGAATGACGCAGGAGAGCGTTGGGAATCCAACGCGGCTGCCCACCGCCATGTCCGGGAGCAAGAGTGGGCTCGTTTATTTGTTCTCACGGAGGCACAGAGATATAGAAAAGTGCTAGCAGTTTGCCGGGTTGCTCTTGCCGCCTCCGCCACGGCTGTGTAGTCTTCGCCGCGGATTGTAGTGCCCTCCAACGGGGTAGGCGCGCTGCTCTTCTCACACATCAAACCATTTCGCCATGCTCAAACTGCTTGTGAACTTATCGCTGGGCGCGCTGCTCGCGGCATGTGGCTGCGCCAGTGTCAATCTCAATCCGGCAACATGGCAGTTCCCCACCCTGGCGAGCGACACCGGCACGCCAGGCACACCCGACTGGTGGAAGAAACATAAAAACAAAGCGGAATTTGTACCTGGGGAAGGCTTTCGAGTCGCCGGAGCTCCCGGTTTTTACGATCAAGAGGGCCGACCCATCAAAGCCCAGGTCGCCAAAGTAATCGACCAAAAACAAGCGGGCCCGGGACTGCTGGAGGACGTGAAACTGACGCCATCGGTTGCCGAACTGAAGGCGCAAGTTGGCCTGGGACCGGATCAACAACAGGCCCAAGACAGCTTCGCCAAGGGCGAGGACCTTTTTCGTCGCCAAGAGTATGACGCGGCCGCCAAGAAGTTCAAACAAACAATCGCCCGCTGGCCTGATTCCAAATTAGAGCAAGACGCTCGCTTCCTGCTGGCCGAATGTAACTTTTTTGCAGAGGACTATCCGGCAGCCGTCAGTTCCTATGAAAAACTACTCCAGGAGTATCCCAACTCACCACACCTCGACAAAGTCGTCCAACGACAATTCGATATTGCTCGGTACTGGGAAGAGCACCATCAGCACCGGCCCCATTGGCCCGTGACTCCCAATCTCACCGACAGCACCCGTCCCTTATTCGACACCTTGGGAAATTCGCTGAAGGTCTACGAAAACATTCGCCTCAACGACCCGACAGGCCCCTTGGCCGACGACGCCATTATGGCCACCGCCAACTCGTATTTCTTGCGTGGCCGCTACAACGATGCCGACTACCACTACGGTCTCCTCCGCACCGACTATCCGCGTAGCGAACATCAATACGAGGCGCACATCCTGGGACTGCAGTGCAAGCTACGAAAATACCAGGGCCCCGATTACGATGGCACGCCCTTGGAAGAGGCCAAGAAGTTGGCAAAACAGCTGCAAATCCAGTTTGCCAGCGAGCTCACCAGCGCCGAACGCGAACGCCTGCAAACCACCCGCGCCGCACTCAATCTCAAAATCGCCGAGCGGGATTATAAAATGGCACAGTACTACGATGATACGAAGTACTACCGCAGTGCTAAGTTTTATTATGCGAAGGTCATTCGCCAATACCCGCAGTCGCCGCTGGCGGAAAAATCGCGCGCCCGCTACCAAGAACTGGACGGCCAGCCGGACGTGCCTCAGACCAAGCTGGAATGGCTGGTGAACGCCTTCCCGGAAAACGCCGAACGCCAGGCGATCGCCCAAGTTCCGCTGCTGGAAAAGGATGATTTCGCACGTCTGGCCAGCCAGCAAGGGCGGGAGAATACCGACGAACCCCCAACACAAAAACGTTAACGAGGCCCGGCCTGCCCCCGGCTTGAACGGGGGGCCTCGAACCAATGCGAGTGACCCAGGCCGTTGGCCTGGGCTGACATAGGGTCGCCCCGTTGGGGCTCGACACTTTGCCGCGTCGATGGGCCCCAGGCCCGCAGGGCCGGCCCTATGCGAGCCCAGGCCAACGGCCTGGGGGTCCTTTGTTTGCGGCTACGCCGCGCTGCCCCCACGTGCGCTGATGTGTCCAATTGCCACCCGCCTTCCCGCAAGACTTGCCTGCCTGCTCGCCAGCGGCCTCGCCATGCTGTTGTTGCTCGGCATGGCGTCCGGCTGCGCGTCGTATCAAGTTGGTTCACGCTCGCTGTATGCACCGGATATACAAACCGTGTATGTCCCCCTGATCGAATCGGATAGCTGGCGACGTGATCTGGGTGAGCAACTTACCGAAGCAGTGATCAAAGAAATCGAACTGCATACGCCGTTTAAAGTGGTCGGCACACCCGACGCGGATAGCATCCTCTCCACACGGCTGATCTCGGATACCAAACGCGTCACCATTGAGAACCAAAACGACGATCCCCGCGCGGTAGAAATCCAGCTGCAGGCCGAGATTACCTGGCTCAACCGCCGCCGCCAGCCTTTGCAACCAACACGTTGCATCGGACTGCCGGCCGAGCTGCTGCCGATTGGCAGTACGACGACGCTCATCGCGGAAGCCGGTCAATCCGTGGCCACCTCGCAGCACCAGGCGCTCCAGCGTCTGGCCCAGCAAATTGTTTCCACCATGGAAGAATCGTGGTAACGCAACTTCAGCCTACCCCACCGCGGGCGACGCATTGGCGTTTGCGGACGCGGACCCTGGAGCTGGGCCGCCGACCCTTGTGGATGGGTATCGTGAACGTCACGCCCGATAGCTTTTCGGACGGCGGTCAATTCCGGCACGTGGACGATGCCGTCGCGCAGGCCTTGCATTTGGTGGACCAGGGTGCCGACATTCTGGACATTGGCGGCGAAAGCACCCGTCCTGGAGCCGTGCCCGTCCCGCTCCAGGAAGAACTGGACCGTGTCCTGACAGTGGTAGCAGAAGTTGCCCGCCGGACGGATGTGCCGCTCTCCATCGATACGACCAAAGCAGCCGTGGCCCAAGCCGCCCTGGGGGCCGGCGCGGAGATCATCAACGATGTCTCGGGACTGGAGGCCGACCCCGACATGCCACGGGTCGCCCGCACCACCGGGGCGGGTCTCTGCGCCATGCACTGCCAAGGCACACCCCAAACCATGCAACACAATCCCACCTATCAGGACGTCGTGGCCGAAATTTTCGCGTATCTCCGCCAGCGGCGGGATGCCTTGCAGGCACAGGGCATCCACCCGCAGCGGATCTGCCTCGACCCGGGCATCGGCTTTGGTAAGACGGCAGCCCATAATTTTCAGTTGATGTCCCACTGCTATCAATTTCACCAGCTTGGTTGCCCCCTGCTGGTGGGCCCTTCACGAAAAGGCTTTTTGGGCACGTTGCTAGATCATCAGCAGGCCGATCGTAGTTTCGCCACCGTGGGAGCCGCCCTGGCCTTGGCGGCCCAAGGTGTTCAAATTGTACGGGTCCACGAAGTACAGCCAGTACGCGAAGCCTGCGCGGCCTTTGCGGCCAGCGGCGGGGTAGCTGGTGCCTAATCGCAGAGCCGAGCGGAGGGCCGCCCAACCTTGACGTGCGTTCCGGCACCCTGCCTGCGGAGCAGACTTACGTCATTCCCGCTACACCCTTACGTTATTCCCGCTACGCCCTCTCGTCATTCCCGCTACACCCTTACGTCATTCCCGCTACACCCTCGCGTCATTCCCGCTACGCCCTTACGTCATTCCCGCGCAGGCGGGAATCCAGACCACCCGCGCCTGCCACTGGATTCCCGCCTGCGCGGGAATGACATGAGCCGCCCATGCCAGGTGCCCAGGTTCAACGTTGACCGGGCGCAGGCCTTCCAGGATAATGCAGAGCCAGGCTTGCCGGTCCTACCATTGCCAGCTCCGCTTGCCTAATCTGCCCCCTCACGCCCAACTTTCAACCTCCGTCATGGCCACCGCAGCTCAGTCCCCCTCCACCACCGACCTGGCAGCCTATTGCCAGCAAGTAGCCCACCAGGCCCAGTTGGCCTCGCGGGCGTTGGCCACGGTCACCGCCGACACCAAAACGCGCTGGTTGCACCGTGCCGCCGACTTGCTCCGCGGCGAAGTTCCCACCCTCACGGCCGCCAACGCCCACGACTTGGAGGCGGCTCCCGGTTACGGCCTGACCGCAGCCCAAATCGATCGTCTGCGGTTGACCCCCGAACGGATTGAGGACATCGCCTCCGCCCTGGAAGAAGTGGCCGAACTCCCCGACCCCATTGGCAAAACACTGAGCACCACCCAGCGCCCCAACGGTTTGCAAATCAAGAAGGTCTGCGTTCCTCTAGGCGTCGTCTTCTTTATTTACGAATCGCGACCGAACGTGACGGCGGACGCCGCGGCGATTTGTGTGAAAGGCGGCAATGCGGTCATTCTCCGTGGTGGCAAAGAGGCCTTCCACTCCAGCCAAGCGATCGTAAGCATTTTGCAAACGGCGGCCCATGAAGTGGGCCTGCCAGAGCATGCCCTACAGCTCGTGGAAACCACGGATCGAGCAGCGGTGGGGCACTTCTTGCGTCTGCCGGAACAGATCGACCTGGCCATCCCACGCGGCGGCGAGGGTTTGATCCGTCGCGTCGCCGAGGAAGCCCAGATGCCCGTAATGAAACACTTCCACGGAAATTGTCACGTGTACGTGGATGCCAACGCCGACCTGACGATGGCGGAGGAAATCGTAGTCAATTCCAAATGCCAACGGATGGGGGTCTGCAACGCGGCGGAGTCTTTAATCGTGCATGCGGACGTCGCGGAAAAATTTCTGCCCGCCATCGCGGCGGCCCTCCAAGCACAGGACGTGGAGCTCCGCGGCGACCAGCGGACCTGCGCGCAGGTCCCCACCGCCGTTCCGGCCAGCCCGCAGGATTTTAGCGCCGAGTATCTCGGCCCCATCCTCTCGATTTGCGTCGTGGATTCGCTGGACGAGGCCGTGCAGCATATCAACCAGCATGGCTCCGGCCACACCGATGCGATTGTCACAGACGACAACCAAGCCGCCCAGCAGTTTGCCGCTGGCGTCGATACCGCCGCGGTGATGATTAATGCCAGCACACGTTTTAACGATGGCGGTCAGTTTGGCCTCGGCGCCGAAATTGGCATCAGCACCGACAAATTTCATGCCCGTGGCCCCTGCGGCATCGAAGAATTAACCAGCTATAAATATGTTGTCCAAGGAACAGGACAAGTGCGTTATGGATAGCGATGTTTTAAGCCAAGCCGAAGTTGAAAGCCTGCTGTCCTCGGTGGATGAACCGGCTGCTGCCGCGTCACCCGCCGCGGCACCGGCCAGCAATCCCTCGAATGATAAAGTCGCCGTCTACGACTTTAAGCGGCCGGAGCGCGTCGGCAAGGAGCAAATGCGGGCACTCCAAACCATGCACGAGGGTTTTGGTCGCAACATCGGTGCCTCTCTCTCTGCACTCCTGCGCACGATCGTCGAGGTCAAACTTACCAGCGTTGATCAGCTGACCTACGGTGAGTTTGTATTCAGTCTGGAAAATCCTACCTGCTTCAATCTGATCCAGGCGGATCCCTTGGAGGGCCAGTTAATCCTGGACATCAATCCCTCCATCCTCTTTCCAATTATTGATCGACTCCTGGGAGGCAGCACGTCCGGGGTCGTTCCCACCCGCCGACCCCTGACCGAAATCGAACTCCGACTGGTCTCGCGAATCACGCGGTTGTTTCTCGATGAGATGCAACATGCCTGGGAAAATGTGATGGAGCTCAACTTGGAGGTTGATCGCGTCGAGAGCAACCCGCAGTTGGTACAAATCATTCCCGCCAATGAAGTCGTGGTGCTGATTAGCTTCGAACTCGCCGTGGGTGAAACGCACGGCATGGCCAACTTGTGCATTCCCTTCAATTCCATCGAACGCATCGCTCACAAGCTAACCTCCAATAGCTGGGTGAGCTACAGCAAGCGTCCCGCCACTCCTGACTCCATCCGCAAAATTACCAATCGCATTTGCCCCGCGCCGGTAGAGCTCGTGGTCGAATTGGCCCGGACCAACATTGCCACCTCCGACCTGCTCAACCTGCGGGTGGGCGATGTGATCGCCAGCGAAAAAGACGTGCACGAACCGTTGGTGGTGTCGGTCGCGGGCAGCCCAAAATTCCACGCCCGCCCTGGTCAATATAAGGGGCGTAAGGCCATTGAAGTGGTGGATTCGCTCGCCGAGCAGCATTTTGAAGGCGATCCCCCTGCCCCCACGGAAACATCACCACCCTAGGCACGCCGCCGCTGGTTGCTCAAAGTCATTTGGAATTAGGGGTTCTCGCTGGTAGACTAATGCAATGTCAAAATTCCTATCATTGGGTCGTCTGCCATGATCAGTAAAACTGCCGAATATGCCCTCCGTGCCATGGTCTTCCTCGTGGATAACGCAGGCGAATCCTACACCAGCGATCGCATATCGGCAGCCACCCGAGCCCCAGTGGGCTATCTCGGCAAGATCTTACAGCAGCTCGCTCGTGCGAACTTGCTGGAGAGCCAGCGCGGGCGACGCGGTGGCTTTTGTGCTACCAAAGAGCATGAAAAGCTGACTCTGTATGATGTGGTGCAGGCAGTGGACCCGATTCACCGCATTGATTGCTGCCCTTTAGAAATCGGTAGTCACGGCACCAATTTGTGCCCCCTGCATGCGACCCTCGACGAAACGCTCGCTGCTGTCGAACGCATCTTCCAGAAAAATACCATTGGCGCAATCATTCGCCGCGGTAAAAATTCGACCCGCCCCCTGTGCGAATTCCCACGTCAAAATATCGAAGGTGTGGATGCGGTTCGCCGAGACTAATCGCAGCTGGCGACCGCCGCTGGAGCGTTCGGGCTGCGGAAAGAGCGGCCTCCGGCCATTTTTTCCGAAACTGCAGAATTAGTTGACAAAGGCATAAATTCCTTGCCACAATAGAGGGTACTGACGAAGAGACGCTCATCTCAGGGGGACGAAGGAGACGACGCATGGGGATCGCTGTCACCTGTCCAAATGGGCACCATTTTAAGGTGAAGGACAAGTACGCCGGCAAGCGAGGGCTCTGCCCCCACTGCCCTGGCCAAGTCAAGGTCTTGGTGCCTGACCCGACGTCCATCGAGGACCTTTCGCAAGCGGCCTATCGGGTCGCGGCCGAAGAGCACGGTGGCGGCGCGGCCGCTGCAGCGGCTGCTTCTGTGTTCGATGACCATCCGGAGCCGGGCGACCCCGCCGCCAGCAGTAGCTTGCTGGGCTCATCGGTAGTGCGCCACGGCACGCGGTGCAAATGCGGCGAAATCGTCCCCCTCTGGTTTGCCCGCTGCCCCAAATGCGGACATTTTTTTGAAGGACGCTAACCGCCCGGCAGCGGGGTGGCATCGGTTGGCGAAGCCTACCGATGTGACGCAGTCACAAGAGGTTTACAGGAAACTTTAAGGACCTACCCCAAAATCACACTGGGAGTATCCAGCAGCCGGAAAAAATGGCAGTACCGGACGAGACGTGCAGCAAGACAACCTCTGGCAACCTCTGGCGGCAGAGCCTGCCCCCGGCTTGATCGGGGGCCGCCCAGGTAGGCTGCGCCAACCTGGGCTACCCCATGCCAGCCTAAGCCGGACGCTCTCCTAAAGCTGCGAAGGTTCTTGCTGCAATTCCCCCGCTCTGGTCCAGGCCCACACGGCCTCAACGATCATCCACAGTTGCAAGAGGAGCACCAGGGCACCCATGGTTACTAAAAGATAATTTTGCTGCGGCCACCAGCCCGTGTCGGCATGGAACATCTGCCAACAGAGTGCCCAGCTGGGCATGCCCAGCATCAACAGCAGGGGCAACACGATAAACCAGATAGGTCGCTGGCGACGGCGTAGGTAAAATACCATCACCAGCAACGCCAGGCCCGCGAGGAGCTGGTTGATGGCCCCAAACAAGGGCCACAACAAGAGGCCCCCCGTGCCATAGGGTGCCGGTTGGCCCGCCGCGGTCTCGGGACCTCGCAGCAAGGCCAGCAGCAAGGCCAACGTCACCGCAAACAACGTGGCCAGATATTTATTTTGCAGTGGCTGGAACCCCCAAGTCGCCGCCAGTTCTTGGACGACATAGCGCTGCAAGCGGGTGGCCGTGTCGAGTGTGGTCGCGGCAAAACAGGCTACCAAGACGGCCAGGATGGCCACGGCGTGTTTGAGAGGCAGTCCCAACGCGGCCAGAAAATTCGCACCTCCGTCGACAAAAGCCCCCACCATTTTTCCCAGTCGGAACTCCTTCCACCCCTGCTGGGCAGCGTACTTTCGCCGCCACGCGGCCCGTCCGGTGAGCTGCTCGCCGGCGTCTGGCTCCCCAAACTGGTACGGTTGCAGCCAGTTTGGGGATGCTTGCACCAGAGGTTGCCTGGAAAAACCCCCCATGCCCACCCCGGCACAGCAGCACAAGATCACCATCACGGCCAGTGCGGCCTCCAGCAGCATCCCTCCATAGGCCACGTAGTGCGCGTCCGCTTCATTGGCGACTTGTTTGCTGGTGGTGCCACTGGCAACCACACAGTGAAACCCGCTAACGGCCCCACAAGCAATCGTAATGAACAAAAACGGCCACAGCGGCGGCGCGTCCGCGGGCCGCTCGGCAAGCGGACGTGTGTCGCACCCCTCGAACATGACGCCAAGATTGCATTGGCCTTCGGCAAGTCCCTGGTCGGCAGCGAAGTGGTACCATTTCACCGCTTCCCCATAGTCCTGCGTGATGCCTAGGCCTCCACCGAAACGCCGGGCCGGTCGGCGGCGAGACCCCCTTCGATCATCCGCC
>CAMYJY010000021.1 GCA_947258835.1 uncultured Pirellulales bacterium | reverse complement strand
GCGCGTGATTCCCGCCACCCTATGTTGTTCACGTCAATCCCCCGTGAGCGGAAATACTGTTTATTCATGCTCTTACGTCATTCCCGCGCAAGCGGGAATCCAGTAGCCGGTTGTCTAGATTCCCGCCTCCGCGGGAATGACGTAAGAGAAGTTCGTACTGGATGGCGGCCCCCTGTGCCAGCCGGGAGGTGCGCTCTACCGCCCTCGCATTGACTGGCCGTCTCGACGTCGCGGAGTTTGTATTGACTAAGAAAGCCTGGAGTGGCGTGTTTGAGGGGGACACCGACCCGCGTGTCGAGCAGTTCACCGAGAGTGTGCGCTACGACCAGCGTCTGGCTGCTCAAGATATTCGCGGCTCGACGGCCCACGCCCACATGCTGGCCTCCGTAGGCCTACTCAGTAGCGACGAAGCCCAACAAATCGTCGCGGAGTTGGCACAAATCGGTCGTGAAATTGAGGCGGGCACGTTTGTCTTCCGCACCGAGCTGGAAGATGTCCACATGAACATCGAACGGGCCCTCATTGAGCGGCTGGGCGACGTGGGCCGTAAACTGCACACGGGGCGAAGTCGGAACGATCAGGTTTCCACCGATTTTAGGCTCTGGATCCGCGACAGCATGGATCGGCTGGATGTAAAATTGCGGGATTTGCAGCGGGCCTTTGTAGGCCGCACCGAGCGGGATGGGGATGTCATCCTGCCTGGCTACACGCACTTGCAACGCGCCCAACCCGTGCTGGCCAACCACTACTGGTTGGCCTATTGCGAAAAATTGGAACGGGATCGCGACCGGCTGGTGGACTGCCGTGAGCGGGTCAATCAATTGCCCTTGGGCACCGCTGCCTTGGCCGGGACCAGCCTGGCCATCGATCGGCAGCAGGTGGCCGATGCGCTGGGTTTTGCCGGCCTGCTGGCCAATAGTCTGGATTCTTCCAGTGATCGCGATTTTGCCATTGAGTTTTGTTTTGTGCTGACGTTGATCGCCGAGCATTTGAGCACCTGGGCGGAAGAGTGGATTTTGTGGGCCACGAGCGAATTCGATTTTCTCAGCCTGCCGCAGGCCTACTGCACGGGTTCGTCGATCATGCCCCAAAAAATCAATCCCGACGTGCTGGAGCTGGTGCGGGGGAAGACGGCCCGGGTGGTGGGCAACTTGCAAAGCTTGCTGGTGCTGATCAAGGGTTTGCCCTTGGCCTACAACCGCGATTTGCAGGAAGACAAGGAGCGGGTGTTTGACTCGGTCGATACGGTGGAGGCCTGCGTGGAGTTGGCCACCGCCGTGGTGACCGGGGCGGAGCTCAAGCGGGAATCGATTGCCGCCCGTCTGGATCGCGGCTACTTGGATGCGACCACCCTGATGGAATACCTGATTGGCCAGGGAGTGCCCCAGCGCTTGGCCCATGAAATCATTGGCCAGCTGGTAGGCCAGGCCATGAAATTGGAGGTGCCGCTGGCCGCACTGCCGTTGGCCAGCTTTCAAGCAGCCCATGCGGCCTTGGACGAAAAAGTGTTTGACGTACTCGGCGTGCGCCAGGCGGTGGAAGCGATGACCAGTGTGGGCTCCACGGGGCCCGCCCAAGTCGCCCGGCAGGTGGCCTTGTGGCAGCAGCGACTCAGCTAGCCAGGGGATGAGCGGTACACCATGAATCCACTTGTGCGACCAGGACTCGTCTGCCTTATGCTCACTTGCGGTGGGCCACCGCTGTGGGGGCAATCGACGGGGCCGCCCGTACGCGAAACCTCGCCTGCCGTGGCGGCAGTCCTGGAACTGCCACGTGACACCCCAGCGCGGCAGCTGCGGGCCATTTTGACGCTGGTGGATCTCGGGGCCACCGAGCAGGCGGCCAGAGTGTGGGCCGCGTGGGAGCACCAAAACATATCCGCCACAGCGCACGTTGAACTGGTAGAACAGTTCGGTACCGCCCGTTTACTGAAATTTAGCCGGCAGCCGGCAGGGCTATTTCCCGGGGCGCGCGCATTTGTCGAAAACTGCCAACAGACGGCCACGCAGCAAGCCCGCGATCCGGCCCGATTGGCCCAACTCGTTCAGGATTTGGCCGCTGATTCTGTAACAACCCGCCTGACAGCACGCAGGAAACTCTCCGCCGCGGGCACCGCCGGGGCGGCAGCCTGCCTGACGGCATTGGCGGAAACAACTGCCCCATCATTGCGCTCCGAGTTGTTCTTGGCGCTGGCGACGATCCATCCAGCAGCCGACCCCTTGCTGCTGGCCGTGCTGGCCGAAGGACACGGACCGTTACGCCGCGACGTAATCGAACTGGTGGGTCAGCTCGAACTTTTTGAAGCAGTTCCCTGGCTGGCTGCCCTGGCTGTCGGGGCCTCGACCGACGACGCCGTAACCCGCGCGGCCCAAGCCGCGTTAGTCAAACTGGGCCTGTCGCTGCCCTCGACCGACGAGGCGGTGCGGCTGATCCAACAAAAGCTGGCCCATGTCGAGGCCGAACTCCGGTGGGAGACTGCTGCGGATACCGACCAAGCCACCTGGTGGTCGCTGGCCGCGGAGACCGGCAAACTGACCTCCCGCGCGCTGCCCGCGCACGAATATCAACTGCTGCAGATGGCCCGGCTGGGTCACCTGCTGCTGCACATCCCGGACACGACCGCGGCCGATCGGCAGCAGGCTCTCATCTATGCCTACCAATCTACCGCCGCGCGCGGCGAACCGCTGGCGGACGAAGTCCGGCAAGCCGCTGTGGATCTCAGCACGGCCGCTTTGAACGAGGCCCTGGCCCGTGCGCTGGCCAACGATGCGCGGGTGGCGGCCCGGGGTTTTATGGCTTTGCTGGCTGAGCGGGCCGATCTCGAGGCCTTGGCTGCTATCCCGGGCACGGGACAACCGGCCCCCTTGGCCCGCGCCCTGCGACAGACGGACCCCCAGTTACGTTTCGCGGCTTTACAAGCCGTGCTGCAGCTCGCACCGCAGCAGACATTCGCTGGTGCCAGTGGGGTGCCGGCAGCGCTGTGGTATTTTGTGGCTCGCGGCGGTGCACCAGGAGCCCCCGGCCCAGCCAGCAACAAGGCCGATTGGCCCAGGGAAGACGCGGCCGGAAGTGGCGATTTGGCACCCAGCGATGCCTCCGCCGCCCTGCGGACGGAGCAGGCCCGGCAGGCGCTGCTGTGGCTGGCGGACCTGCTGGAACACGGTCATCCTTACGACGAGTTGATCCGCGACTCCGAGCTACTCACCCACACGGTCTATCGCGAGGAACTTACCTTCCCAACTTTACAGGTCCTGGCTCTGTTAGAGGCGCCCGCCGCGCAGCGGCTGCTGCTGGACGTGGCCAGCCGCAACGCACTCCCCTTAGCAACGCGACAGCGGGCGGTGGAGGCCTTGGCCACCAGTGTGGGGCGGGCGGGGAAGCTGCTCCAGAGCGATGAATTGCTGCGGCAGTACCAGCGTTATAACGCCAGTGCCACGGCCAGCCCTGCCACCCAAGCCCTGCTAGGAAAAATACTCGACATCCTGGAAGCGCCGCACAACGCTCCTTAACACCGTTACCATGACCATCCCGCTCTCTCATCGTGAACCCTTCGCTCCCATGCGGGACATTATTGGCTCGGGTCCGGCCATGGCCGAAGTCTTTCGGATTACCCGTCAGGTGGCGCAGTCCAATGCCTCCGTGCTCTTGCTGGGCGAAACGGGCACCGGCAAGGAGCTGATCGCCCAGGCCACGCATGCCTTAAGCAGTCGTCACGAACGACCTTTCGTCCGCGTGAATTGCGGGGCGCTCAGCGAGAATCTGCTCGAGAGCGAACTGTTCGGCCACGTCCGCGGGGCGTTCACCGGTGCCATCGACAACCGCACGGGCCGCTTTGAGGCAGCCCACAAGGGCACCATCTTTCTTGATGAAATTAATTCCACCACCCTCCACCTCCAAGTCAAGCTGTTGCGGGTGTTGCAGGAGCGCGAGTTCGAGCGGGTGGGCGATACCCAAACCATCAGCGTGGATACCCGCGTGATTGCCGCTAGCAATCGCGATTTATTGGAACTGTCCGGGGAAGGCACCTTTCGCGAGGATCTGTATTATCGGCTGAATGTGGTACCCATCCAACTCCCACCGCTACGGGAGCGGACCGAGGATATTCCGGAACTGGTGACCCACTTCCACAATATCTACAATGAACAAAACGACCGCTACGTAGTGCACATTGAACCCGCGGCCCTGGAGGCAATGCAGCAATACAGCTGGCCGGGGAACGTTCGCGAGCTGCAAAACTATGTCGAGCGGGCGGTGGTGATGGCCTTGGGAGATGAACTCACGCTGGATCTGTTGCCGGAAGTGGTGACTTCGGGGCGGCAGCCCCGCACGCCCGGAAGTCGGGCCTTGGATTTTAACGCCTTGACCGAAGAACTCGTCTACCGAGGTCTGCACGGCCCCGACAGTGTAGAGAGCGAACTGCACGGCCATATTGTGGATCGGGTGGAGCGGGAAGTGATTGCCCAGGTGATGGCCAGCTGCGGGAACGTGCAAATCAAAGCAGCAGCCAAACTAGGGATCAATCGCAACACCTTGCACAAAAAACTGAAAGAATACGGACTCGATAACGGACCCGCTAAAGAGTGAATTATGCATGCAGGAGTTAACATGCTGTGTTTTACGGCCTGCTACGTGATTGCGCTTGTCTGCGAATTTGCGGCCCTATGGGCACCTTGGGCCACACGGCGTTGGAATAGGCTGGCACGGGTAGTTTCCGCCACGGCAGGTTTGGTGGCCCACACCTGGTTTTTAGGGCAGCGGGTGGCAGGGACTCCCCAAGCCCCGCTGACCAGTCACCAGGATTGGTACCTGTTGGCCGCCTGGGTGGTGGCGCTGGTGTATTTGGCCACGAAATTTTATCGGGCCCAGTCTTCCTTGGGCCTCTTCCTGATGCCCGTCGTGCTGGCCCTGGTGGGGGCCGCGCAGTTCGCTTCCAGCGCACCCCTGGCCACCTTCCAAGCACCGCGGTTGTGGGGCCGGGTGCATGGTGTGTTTTTAATGCTCGGCACCGTCGCGGTACTGCTCGGGTTTTTAGCGGGGCTGATGTACTTACTGCAAAGCTACCGACTGAAACGCAAACTGACCGTCCAGGGAGGCCTGCGCTTGCCCAGCCTGGAGTGGCTGGAACGGGTCAACAGTCGGGCCCTGATCGCCGCGACACTGTTGGTCGGAGGCGGTTTTTTTACGGGGGTGTTGAGCCGCCTGTCCCACACCAATGAACATAATTTTATTCCCTGGGCCGATCCGGTGGTGTGGAGCCTGTTGGCCATGTTGGTGTGGTTGGTCTTGGCCGAAGTTCTGCGCCTGGTGTACCCGGCTGCCCGCCAAGGTCGCAAAGTTGCTTATCTGACCATGGCCGCCTTTGTGTTCCTCCTGTTTGTCTTGCTGGTGACCATGTCCGCGGATTCGCTGCACATGGCCTCTCCCTCGGACGCCGCTGTCCTCCCGCGGCTTCCCGCGGCGTGGTTGGGGGAGATGTTCTGATGCTGCTGCAGATGATCGGCTGCGATCACCACCAGGCAGGACTGGAGGTTCGTCAGCAACTGGCCTTTGATGGTTCGCAAACCCGCGCGGCACTGGCAGCCTGGCATCGCCAGTTCCCTGCCACCGAATTGGCCCTACTGTCCACATGCAATCGGGTGGAACTTTATGCGGCGGCCGAAGGAGAAGACTCCGCGCCCGCGGCAGAGGAACTGGTCGCCAGCCTGCTGAATTTTCGTCAGCTGCCGCAGG
Organism: uncultured Pirellulales bacterium; assembly: GCA_947258835.1. GTDB lineage: Bacteria > Planctomycetota > Planctomycetia > Pirellulales > Lacipirellulaceae > Bythopirellula. The sequence continues at coordinate 11,068 of CAMYJY010000021.1, read as the reverse complement.
AGCAACTGGCCAGCCAAGTTCAAACCCTGACGGGCAGCGAGGTGGTCCGCCACCTGTACCGGGTCACGTCCAGTCTGGAAAGCATGGTCATCGGCGAGCCTCAAATCTTAGCTCAGGTCAAGCAGGCTTACCTGCATGCGCATCAGTTGGGTTGCACGGGACCTTTGCTGCATGAGCTCTTTCAATCGGCCTTGCGAACCGCCAAACGTGTGACGGGCGAAACATCCCTCCACAAACACCGGGTGAGCATCCCCAGCGTGGCCATTGCCGACCTGGCCAGCTGTGTGTTTGAGACCTTTGACGACAAACATGTGCTGGTGATCGGTGCCGGGGAGATGGCGGAGGAGACGCTCCGCTATTTACGGGATGCGGGTCGCGCCCAGATTCATGTCATCAATCGCAGCGCCGAGCGGGGCCGGGAGTTGGCCCACACCTGGTCGGGCACGTACCACGCGTGGGACGAACTGTGGGATCAATTGGTGCGGGCCGATCTGGCCATCAGCACCACCTCGGCGGGCCAGCCGGTGGTGACAGGTGCCGACTATGCCCAACGGGTCACGCCGCATCGTCACCAGCGACCGCTGTTCATTCTGGATTTGGCGGTGCCACGAGATTTTGAGCCCTCCATCGGAGAGGATCCGGGGGTTTATCTCTACTCACTGGATGATCTGGACCATGCCTGTGAGCAGAATCGCCAGGCCCGAGCGGCCGAACTGCCGGCGGCGGAGAAAATCGTAGCACAGGAAAGCAGTCGCTTTGTGGCCGAGATCAATCACCGGGCCACCACGCCGGTGATTACTGGTTTGCGGGCGGGTTTGGAACGGCCCAAGACGGCGGAACTGGAACGACTGTTTCGGCGGTTGCCCGATTTGGATGCAGCGTCCCAAGCAGAGATCCGTCAATTCGCCGATCGCCTGGTCAACAAAATGCTGCACCCGCCGCTGGAATCTCTCCGCGACGCGTCCCAAAACGGCCCCCCCCATGGCCTCCTCGATGCCCTCAAGCGTTTGTTTCATTTGGAGGATTAGACTTTGATTCAAAAATCTTCGTCCTCGTAGTCGTATTCGAAGGGCTGGTCATCCAAATCGTCGTCTTCATCTTCGTCGTCTTCCACGGTGGAGTCGTCGCTTAAGACAGAATCTTCCTCAAGCTCCGAGTCGTCTTCGAGGTCGGAGTCGTCGTCCACCTCCTCCCATTCGTCATCCTCGTATTCCTCGTCCTCGTCCTCGTCATAGATTTCTGCCGTGGCATCGTCGTCGGCTAGATCGTCGTCCTCGTCTTCATATTCGTACCCGTCGTCGTCTTCCGACGTGTCTTCGTCGTCGTCACCCTCGTCTACATATTCGTATTCGTCGTCGGCCTCATCGTCTGCTTCCTCTTCTTCGTCGTCGTCGTCGGCCTCGCCATCCTCGTCCACATACTCGTACTCGTCGTCCGCGTCGGCTTCATCGTCTTCTAACTCTTCCTCTTCATCACCATCTTCCTGGGGCGAGTCGTCGCCGTCTTCATAATCGCTGTCTTGATCGTCGCCATCCTCGTATTCGTACTCGTATTCCACCTCTTCCTCGCAGTCACCGTCTTCCGTCACGTCTTCCAACCCGTCTTCTTCCAACGGAGTCCGGGCATCGTCTTCCAACTCAGCCGTTTGCCAATCACAATCCGACCAATCACAATCTGAGTCGTGACCGAATCCAGCGTGCGACGCAGTTCGTGTTACCAACGGCGGGTAGGAGTATGTCGGGTGCAGGCGCACAGCCGAGCGTTCCACGGCAGCGGGCAAACACCTTCCGAGTGGCAGCGCACCGCGGTCGGCAATCCCCTGGACTTGGTTCGCGGCCCCCCGGTGGGGCCGGAGGCAGGCTGTGCCGCCTGGGGGACGTTGGGGCATGAGGCGACTCCCGGATGTGTGCACGATTGACTCCTCCACCATTTCTCTCCGACGTTTTAGGCAGTGCTGTAAATTTGATCGATTGCCGGCAATTCTTCCAACCGCCGCAGGCCAAAAACTTGCAAAAATTTCTTGGTCGTGCCGTACAGGAAGGGGCGACCCAGTTCATCCGACCTCCCGACAATACGCAATAAATCGCGTTCCATCAACACGCGCAAAATTTCGCCGCACTGCACCCCCCGAATGGCCTCAATTTCGGCCCGGACGATGGGCTGTTGGTAAGCCACCACCGAGAGGGTTTCCAGGGCCGGGGCCGAGAGACGCATCTCTGCGGGTCCCCCAGGCAATTTGTGGAGCCAAGCGCCCAAATGCTTCCGCGTTAAGAGCTGCACACCCCCAGCCACGTCCACAACTTCCAGCGCGCTTCCCCGCTCCACCAACTGCCGGCCCAGCTCCTTGACCAAGGTTCGCGCCTCGGTACCATCGGCAAGTCTGGCCAAATTCGCCAGTTTTCTTGTGGAAAGGGGCTCACGGGCCAAGAATAAGACCGCCTCCAGACGGGCCCGCTTGGTCTCCCGGGAATCCGAGGTATCTGCCTCCGGAGCGGTTTCCTGGGTAGCCCCGCCCACGGGCCACAGTGGACGTTTCGCCCCCCAGCGCTGCGGCCATCGATACCGGAGGGCACTGCTGTTCAGAGACCGACCAAGTGCGTGGGAAGAGCCCACAGGCCTGCTTAGCGCCATCGGGTCGCGCCCCCACGTGCGTTCTGCCAGGCACTGACTTCGCCCACCACTTGGCGGACCGCAGCCTGCGGATCCGCGGCCACGGCCTCAAACTGCCTGGTCCAGGCCCCACCACCTCCCATCGAAATGGCACAAGAAAAACGGACCAATTCGTCCTTCGCACCCCAATGTTCCAACGTGTACTCGTCAGCTCCCCACTGGCGGAGGGCCGACAAATGCGGTTCCAGTTGATCCGACCAGGTTTCCGCCTCCACCACACGCGGCGGGGCCGCCGTGGCCGACGCCGTGGCCGACGTCAAATGAACGGGTGGAGTGGCTGACGCGGCCGGGAGAGCTCTGAGTTGCGGCGGGGACGGGTCAGATTCCCCCGCCACGGCGGTCCGGCCCAATTCGACCAGGCGATTTACCACCCGCTGCGCCGCCGGAGGCAAAGGACCATAATACACCCACGCGGCCGGCAACCCGACCAAGACCATCAACATCACCAGGGCTCGCATCGCTACCATGATCACATTTCCTCTTTAGTTAGATCTCGCCAGGTCGCAAGATGATAGCGGGGGGCATTTTTTCTTAGCAATGGCAATTTGGGCGCTAGGCGCTGGGCGCTGGGCGCTAGTTGAGAGAAAAAAAGCAAAAACTAGCGCCTAGCGCCTAGCGCCCAGCGCCTATACTACTCCCATGGATCCTCCGCTGTACTTCGATCATAACGCTACGGCCCCGCTGCTGCCTGAGGTGGCGGACGCCATGCATGCAGCTGCCTTGCGTTACCCGGCCAATCCCGAGAGCCAGCACCAGGCCGGTCGCAGCGCCCGGCGGGCGCTGGAGGACGCACGTGAGCAGATTGGTCGTCTCCTGGGGGCACAAATGGCCGGTAGGCAGGCCGATCGTGTGATTTTTACCAGCGGTGGGACCGAGGCGAATAACTTGGCGCTCACAGGATTGGCCCCGCTCCCCGCCTCCGAGCCCCCACCCGAGCTGATTATTTCCGCTATCGAGCACCCCTGCGTGAGCGACACCGCGGCCAAACTGCAGCAGTGCGGCTGGAAAGTCGAGCACGCCGCCTCCAATGCACACGGCGTGGTGTCTGCCGCGCAATACGCGGACCTGCTCTCCCCACAGACTCGGCTGGTAAGCTTGATGTTGGCCAATAACGAAACGGGTGTGCTGCAACCCGTCTCCGCCTTGGCCTCCCTCTGCCGGACCCACAACATTTTGGTGCACACGGATGCCGCGCAGGCCGTAGGCAAGGTCCCCGTCGATTTCTCGCGGCTCGGCGTGAACGCACTCTGCTGCGCGGCACACAAGTTCCATGGCCCTCCGGGCATCGGCGTCCTGCTCTTACGTCATGGCGTCACCTTGCAGCCGTCCCTGCACGGTGGCCACCAGCAGGCGGGTCTGCGCCCGGGCACGGAGAGCGTTGCCTTGGCGATTGGGATGCGAACGGCACTGGAGTGCTGGCAGCGGGAAGCAACACAACATAGGGAGCGTGTGGCCGCCCTCCGAGATCGTTTTGAACAGCATATCACGGCAGAATTTCCGGCTGCCCAGGTGATTGGCCGCAGTGCCGAGCGGTTACCCAATACCTCCAATATCAGTTTTTTGGGCTTGGATCGGCAATCCTTGCTGATGGCTCTGGACCAGGTCGGTCTGGCGTGCTCCACCGGAGCAGCCTGTGCCAGCGGGTCCAGCGAGCCCTCACCGGTGCTGGTCGCCATGGGCTTGGGAGAGGCCATTTGCGATGGTGCCATCCGCTTCAGTTTTGGCGCCACCACGACCACCGCCGAGGTCCGTGCGGGGGTTGCTCGTATCCTCAATGTTTGCAAGCGTTTGCGACAAGTGGCCCCGGCCTAAAAAGTAGCTGTTGACTCCTCCCTGACAGGGCCCAAATCGAGTAGAATGGGGCCGGTTTTCGGGCCTCGTAACTGCCCGCTGAAACTGACCTGGATCAACGGGCCCAGCTCGGGTGCTGGCTCCCACACGGCCCAGGTCAAAACCTACTGCCACCAAAACCTTCCTGCTGGGAACGGAACCACTGTGGTTTACGGAGTGACCCGCATCGAATTGCCGCATTACGAGAGCAGCCCACCGCTGCCTGCGGGGAGCATGCGCCATTCCCGACGGTCCCTGCCTGCCGGTGCGCAATGTTGCGGCGACAACCTTCCAGCTACCCAGCGGAACACCCGCGGAAATGGCTGGGACCCACCAGCTCCTTGTTTTGTGGCAGGACCAGAAAATCGGTTGGTGGTGCCCCTCCTCCAACGATTACTGGCAGGTCAGCTACCAACCAATGCGTGTCAGGCAACCAATGCGTGTCAGGCAACCAATGCGTGCCAGGCACCAGGGGATAGTCCACCTGGCAGCGTTGCCAGCACGATCGCCACCTACGTGCCCAGCCCTATCGTCCTCACCGGCGGGCCAGGTACGGGAAAGTCTTTGTTAGCGCGGGCCATCATCCGCCGCTATTCCCAACAACTTGACCCCACTGCGGTGGGCTATTTCACGGCCGTTGATTTTGGTCGTCAGCTGCATGGTGTCTACGGCGAAAGTTTGTCCGACAGCTGGCGTGAACAGCTGGCCCACCTGCAGGTGCTGGTCCTGGAAGACCTGCAGCGGTTGTCCTCCAGCGGTGTCGTGCAGCGCTGCCTGCGGGAAACCGTAGATCAATTAACCGCACAGGGAGCCTTGGTGCTGTGCACCGCCCATAAGCCACCGGCTTGCTTGCCCCAACTGGAGGCCGGATTGCGTGATCGACTGTGTGGCGGGCTCACGCTGCAATTACGGACGCCGGGTGCGGAAGCACGTCAGGAACTGGACCAATGGACCGCAGGCCCCCAGCAGCTGCCTGCAGACTGCCAGCAACGAGAGAATTTGACGTTAGAGCGAAATTCGACACCCGATCTGAAGCAAATTTTTTCGCTGGTGGCCCGTTATTTTTCCCTGACTCAGGCTGCCTTACGGAGCTCGAGTCGCCGTCAGTCGCTCGTTTACGCCCGTGGTATTGCTGTCTGGTTGGCGCGCACCCTGACACCCCTGAGTTATGCACAAATTGGCCAGGCCTTGGGGGGACGTGATCATACCACCATGCTGCACGCCCATCAAAAAATAAAACAACGACTGGCTACGGACCAAAACACCCAGCAAACGCTCGATGAACTCCACCGCATTCTTACCGCTCGATAAGTTCCCATGGATGAGCCCACCCAATGAACTTTGATATTCAAGTCACATGCCTGGTGATAACTTGTTGGTTCCGTGTTGCTACTCGGGCTTGTTTGTCCCCAGCACACACTCCCTGCTTGGCTTCGTCACCGAGTCATGACTTTGTCGACCAGGCACGAACAGCCTCCGAACACCGAACCCACACTTTTTCCACTCTCCCTCTCATGCCCTAAGTCTTGACAGATAGTATCTTTATCGCGATTTGTTCGCCTTCCTCAACATTTATTGCCAACTCATTTCTACTACTACTAGTAAAAAGTTAGAAACATTCGTTTTCCATTGCAGGAGATATCCGTTGACCTCGACATTAGAAAATCAAAACACGGATGATAATCTTTCGACATCCTCTGGACGTCAGCTGAAAATTGCTTGTGATCGTGAATTGCTCTTACAAGCTTTTCAAGCGGTCGCCTCCGTGGTTCCCACGCGGAGTCCGAAACCGGTATTGCAGAATGTTAAATTGGAAATTGCCGGCGAGCAGGCGATTCTGTCAGCCACCGACTCGGAGGTTGGAATTCGCTACTTCGTGGCGGGAGTGGATGTGCAGTCACCGGGGATGGTCTTGTTGCCGGTGTCCCGCTTTGGATCGATTTTGCGGGAGAGCACGGATGCGACCCTGCATTTGGAGGCGGATCCGCAAGGCACGACCATCCGTGGCGAGCGTAGTCAATTCCGCTTGGCGGCAGGAGAGCCGGGTGAATTCCCGGAAGTGGCCATGTTCGAGGAGCAGAATTACCACGAAATTCCCTCGCTGTTGTTCCGAGAGTTAATCCGGCGGACGGTTTTTGCCACCGACAATGAGAGCAGCCGGTATGCCTTGGGAGGGGTCAAACTGGAATTTGAGGAGAGCCAGCTCACGGCCGTCGGTACCGATGGCCGGCGGTTGGCAAAAATGACGGGACCGGTAAGTACCGTCGGTCAGTCGATTGACGCATCGCAAATGACCATCGTTCCCACGCGTGCCATGCATTTGATTGAGCGGGCCATTGCCCCCGCGGAGGGAGACGTTCAAGTGGCTCTCAAGGGCAACGAGTTTTTAGTGCATACTGCCCAGGCGACGATTTCCGCGCGGCTCCTGGAAGGCCGTTTTCCGGATTGGAAAAAAGTATTTCCGGCAGCGGGCAATGAAGTCAAATTGGATTTAGCCGTGGGCGCTACCTTTGCCGCAGTGCGGCAAGCAGCGATTGTCACGAGTGAAGAAAGTCGGGGAGTTGATTTCACCTTTGCCGATGGGATGTTGGTGCTTTCCGGCCGCGCGGCGGAAGTGGGGCAGGCCCGTGTCGAGTTGCCCATCAGTTACAGTGGCGAAAAACTCATGGTCACGCTGGACCCGCGTTTCGTGATGGATTTTCTGAAGGTCTTGGAGGCTGACAAGACATTTCGTTTGGAGGTCAAAGACTCGGAGAGCGCCGCCGTTTGTCGTACTGAGGACGGTTATGGTTACGTCATCATGCCGCTAGCGCGCGATCGATGAGCACACCCCGAGAGCAACAATTCGCCGATTTTGAGCGGCGACGTGCCCAGCAGCGCAAATGGTTTTATGCCAGACGTCCGCGGCGTATCGACCACGTCATCGCCCAGCTGGTCCAGAAAAAAGGATATGCAGCGGTCCAAGCCGCCACGGCCCGCGAGCAGGCCTGGCAGACGGCGCTGGAGGAAACCGGCTTGCAGGCCGCGACGATGACACGTCCAGGCAGTTTGCGGAGGGGGGTGTTGGAGATCCTTGTGGCCAATTCGCTCGTCATGCAAGAGCTTACCTTTGAGAAAGAACGGCTGCTTACCCGCCTGCAAGAACTCCAGCCAGAAGCACGCGGCAGCTCACAACGAAACCTGGTTGAGATGCGAATGGAGTGGGCTTTTCCGGCCCAAATCGGCCAGCACTGGGCGTACCTATTTTCACTTTAAGTATATAAAAAGTAGATTGAGAACATGGCAGCAGAAAACGGCAACGACGCGAAAGCGGACTATGGACAAGAAGATCTCGAGCACCTGAGTGATTTGGAGCATGTGCGTGAACGGCCCAGTATGTACATCGGCGATACGACCAATCGCGGTTTGCATCATCTGGTTTATGAAGTCGTGGACAATTCCATCGATGAAGCGATGGCCGCATTTGCCAGTGAAGTCTGCGTGTCCGTCAATTCCGATGGCTCGGTCACGGTCGAGGATGATGGCCGCGGCATACCCGTGGAGCGTCACGAACAGCTCTCGGAGCAAATGGATCGGGAGGTTTCCACGCTGGAAGGCGTCATGACCGTGCTCAAGTTCGGTGGCAAGTTTACCAAGGGGGCTTACCAGACCTCGGGTGGCTTGCACGGAGTGGGTGTGACGGTGGTGAATTTTCTGTCCGAATGGTGCGAAGTTGAAGTTTGTCGCGATGGTCACGTCTACCATCAGGAATACGAGCGCGGGGTGCCGAAAGGCGAAGTCCGGCGCGTGGGCCAGACCGAAAAGGCAGGTACCAAGACCACTTTTAAGCCCGACCCGCAGATCTTTCAAACCACCAAATTTGTTTTCGCCACTTTGGTGAAGCGGTTGCAAGAACTGGCGTTCCTGAACCGGGGCGTCAAAATCACCATCGCCGATGCCCGCAATAATGAGTCGGAAACATTTCAGTATGAAGACGGGATTCGCGAATTTGTCAGGCATTTGAACCGCGCGAGCGAAGTTGTGCATCCTGAGGTCCTGTCCGTGGAAGGTGAAGTGGAGGGAGTGAACCTCGACATTGCCCTCCAGTACTCGGGGGAGTACACGGAAAATGTGCATACGTACGTGAACAACATCAGTACGACCGAAGGCGGCACGCACCTTTCCGGTTTTCGCACGGCACTGACGCGGACATTGAATAATTACGGCAAAAAGGCCGCACTCTTCAAAGACTTGATTCCCTCGGGCGACGATGTGCGTGAGGGACTGACAGCCGTGATCAGCGTCCGCGTTCCCCATCCGCAATTTGAGGGGCAAACCAAAACCAAATTGGGAAATAGCGAGGTGGAAGGCATTGTGAATTCCGCCTTTGGCGACTACCTCAACAAATACCTCGAAGAAAACCCCAAGGCCGCCAAATTAATCATTCGCAAGGTGGTGGTGGCAGCCGAAGCACGCGAATCGGCTCGCAAGGCCCGCCAACTCATTCGGGAACGGAAAGGAGCCTTGTCCGGAGGGGGTCTGCCGGGAAAACTGCGTGATTGTTCCAGTAAGGATGTCGACAAATGCGAGCTCTACTTGGTGGAGGGTGACTCGGCCGGTGGCAGCGCTGAGGGAGGCCGACTGCGGGAGTACCAAGCGATTCTGCCCCTGCGGGGTAAGATCATCAACGCCTACAAATCCCGCGAAGAAAAGGTGCTGGCAAACGAGGAAGTTCGCAGCATGATTTCCGCCGTGGGTATCGGCATCGGCGAGGAGCAAGATCTCAGCAAAAGACGCTATGGTCGGATCGTGATCATGACCGACGCGGACGTGGACGGTTCGCATATCCGCACGCTCTTGCTGACCTTCTTTTATCGACAGATGTACGATCTGGTGGCCCAGGGGCACGTCTATGTCGCCCAACCTCCCCTGTTCCGCGTGCGGAAAGGAAAGCACGCCCACTACGTCCAGACCGAAGACGAGATGAAGACGGAACTGCTGGATCTGGGCCTGGGAGACAGCGTCTTCGACGCCGGCAACGGAGAGTTGGTGGCTGGCGAAAAAATGGAAAAGTTGTGCCGCACCCTGGCCGCCTTGGAAGACGCGATCGTAGCCCTCGAACGCCGGGGGATCAGCCTGAAAATTCATGCCCAGCGGCAAGACCCGGACACGCTGAAGTTGCCGGTGTACCACGTGTTTTTAGGCCGGGAGGAACACTGGTTCACCACCCGTGCCAAGTTGGACGCGTATGTTGAAGAGCAAGAAAATAAATTGGGGCACGAGCTGCGCGTGGAGGACGCGGCCATCGTGGGCCCGGAAACGGAGGTGCCCGCGGAGACCCATGGTGAAGAAGCGGCACAGGCTCCCAAATTACGGATTATTGAGCTGCACGAGGTGCGGACGATCAACACCCTGCTCCGTGATCTGAATGACCTGGGTTTTTCCATTGATGCCCTGATTCCCGAAGACCGCACCGGCAAGGAGGGCTCGCGGTACACGTTGCGGCGGGGTGATAGCGAAAATGGGTTGGAAGATTTACGTGGTTTGCCCGCGGCGATTCGCAGTGCGGGTGAAAAAGGATTGCAGATCACGCGCTTCAAGGGTCTCGGTGAAATGAACGCCGAGGAGTTGCGGGAAACCACCCTCGACCCGGAAAATCGCACCCTGCTGCAGGTCACCATGGAAGATGCCGGCGCGGCGGACGAACTATTTCGCGTGCTGATGGGAGACAACGTCGAACCCCGCCGCGATTTTATCCAAAAACATGCCCTGGATGAAAAACCTCGACGTGTGAATTTAAGGCGTTGGGCAGATGAGAACGTACCCATCGACAGCCCAATGGAGTGGCTTCGCTGGGATTTTCGATCACGCGGCAGGTAAAAACTTACCTGCCGCTCGCCTAATCATCACTGTCCAACTCCACGTCCACAAGAAAATCACCGCGGAGAAAATTACGCCCGAGCAGGAGCGGATACCCCATGGCATTGCGATCGTTGAGCGTGACCAGCACCTTTTTCTCCATGTGCTTCCACTGAAAGGTAAGCGGTACCTTGTAGCGACGCTCGCGGGAACTGGAGGTTTTAATAATTACATAACTGGCAATTTTGCTCTTCAGCCAGCGTTTCTTTTTGCCTTCGCCATTCTTGACCCGGAAGCTAATCACTTTCCCAATATTGTCCCGCATTTGCTCCGCTTCGTTTTCAATGGAGATCTTATCCACGTGTAGCGAGCAGGACTTGGCCCCGGAATCGACCCGCGCGCGAAATACCAGCTCGCTTTTTTTCTCCATGATCGTGGCTGTAGCGCCGATGGTGCATTTCTGCTTGTGCTGCGATTCTTCTTCCTCACGTAGCGGATCCAGTTCGATAGACGGCTCTTTTTCGACGGACGCTTCCTCGTCCGCTGGGGGGGCCTCTACCGGCTGGGAACCCTCCGACCAATCCTGCGCTGATGTGTCTGGTGCTGTGGTCGGGGCTGGATCTTCACCTGTCGGGGAATTCGTCGGGTCGGTCGCTGCCTGTGGGGGATGATCCAGGTGTTGTTTCTCGCCCACCGTGTCCGCTGCTGCTGAGGAATCCGCAGCGGTGTC
>CAMYJY010000020.1 GCA_947258835.1 uncultured Pirellulales bacterium | reverse complement strand
GCGGGAATTCAAAGATTTTACCGTTTGTAGTACAGTCAACCGGATCGATGATGGCCGGTATTTTTCTAGCAGGATGCTATTGCTCGTCGCTCAAAATTTGCCGGTGGCATAGTCCCTCCTCGGTGGAGCCATGCCCTAATCGGAACCATCCGACCAGAGGGCCAAGTTGCGTTAGGCGGCTCCGTCGGTGTTTTCCGTGCCGCTGGGGTAATCGGATGTGCGGTAGTGATTGCCGCAGGGCCTATGACGGTCGCGCCGAGATGCTCAGCAAAAAGTCCCGGCAACCCCACCGACAAGTTTTTGACCAGCGCGGATACGTGACCTATATTCAGCTGGGCAGCAATCCGGATCTCGATTGCCCCCAGTGCGCACCTTGGCTGGCATGGGCTGGCCTGCCAGGTCGCCGACCGGCTTTCACAAAGTCAAACTTGGGCGTGCGGCTCAGGTGACGACGGCGTGCAGGCTCAGCGACACCCTCCCCACATGGAATGAGCATCCTATGCAGATCTGGGTTCCCCTCCAACAATTAGGCCTGGGACGTCTGGGCAGGCTCTGTGCCGTAACTCTCGTGAGTCTTTCCTGGGTGGGCCCCGCGGCTGCCCAGCGGACTGTGCCGTCCGCCTTGAGTCCCCCGGCAGTCGACAAACCGGTGACGATCTCGCCGTCGGCCTTGCCAGCGACATCCCTGGGGGCGGTGTTGGAAAAAGGTCGCCAGCTGGAGGCCACGAATCGCTGGGGGGAAGCACTCAGCCATTATGAAGAGGCCCTGCGAGAACATCGTGACAATGAGACCCTCCGGGGGCGTTACGACCTCTCCAAACTGCACTACAGCTTGCAGCGTCGTTATCGCGATCACAGCTTTCGCCAGTCCATTACCAGTCTCGATCGCCAGCAGTCGCTCGCCCTCTACACCGAGCTACTCAACAAAACCAAGACGCACTACGTGCACGCACCGGCTTGGCAAAATCTAGGGATTCGCGGGACGACGGCCATCGAGCTGGCCCTGACCGACCCCGACTTTTTGCACAGCAATGGTGTTCAGCTTACACCCGACCAGCTCGGCAATCTCCGCCGCGATTTGTACCACCTGCTGGGGCGGTTTCAAATCAACAACAGGCAGAGCCTGACGGCCTTTGCCTCCGAAGTGGCCTACCTGCTAGAAGCACGGATTCGTCTGCGACCGACCGCCACCATTTTGGAGTTTGTGTCGTCCGCCGCCAATGGACTGGATGACTACTCCGCCTACCTCACGGCCGATCAGTTGCGTGAGGTGTATTCGCAAATTGAAGGAAATTTTGTCGGCCTGGGAGTGGAGCTGAAAGCAGAACAAGGCGCCCTGCTGATCGTGCATGTGATTCCCGGCAGCCCGGCCGAGCGGGCAGGTATCAAAGCCCAAGACCGCATTGTGGCGGTGGATGGTAAAAGCACGGCCGAAATGTCCACCGATGAAGCAGCCGCCATGCTGACCGGCGCGGAGGGCACCTGGGTCCGCGTCACGGCCTACTCACCCAGCAGACAACCGCGGGTGCTAAACATCCGTCGCGAGCATGTGGAAGTCCCCAGTCTGGAAGACGTGAATATTGTGGATGCTGACTTTGGAATCGCCTACATCCGCATTCCCACCTTCCAAAAATCCACCGCGCGGGATCTGGAACGGGCCCTGTGGGACTTGCATCGCCAAGGCATGCGTTCGCTCGTGCTGGACCTGCGGGGAAATCCGGGCGGCCTGCTGACCGCCTCGGTGGAAGTCGCCGACAAGTTTCTCACCCAAGGGAATATCGTTTCCACCAAAGGCCGCAGCGCTCAAGAAGATTTTAATTACCAAGCCCACTACGGCGGTACCTGGCGGGTGCCGCTGGTGGTCTTGATTGACGGGGATAGCGCCAGCGCCAGTGAGATTTTTGCCGGGGCCATCAAGGACAACAATCGGGGCCGTGTGATTGGCTCCACTTCCTATGGCAAAGGATCCGTGCAGGGTATTTTTCCGCTGGGGTTTGCCGGGGCCGGGATTCGGCTGACGACGGCCAAATTCTTCTCACCCAATGGCGTACCCATCAGTCATCGGGGCGTGGAACCACACGAATACGTGCCAGCCCACCGAGTTGCCAAACCGGGTGCAACGGAATTTGCCACCGGCGAGCTGACCGAGGGGGATGCCGTGTTGCAGGCCGGTGTCGTGGCCGCACGCAACCGCGTCGCCTCCCGCTAGGCCCCGGACGCAGCCCTGGCTCGCCCCAGCAGCAACTTGACACCCCCAAAATCACCCCCTATGCTGAGACGCATGTTTCGTGAGCGATCACATTTTACTGCGGCTTGAGCCGCGGGACTCTCAGGTTTTTTCATGGCGTACGACGACGAAGAAGATGATCTGTTTGCGGAGGAGTTTGACTTCGTGGACGATGACGACAGTGACATTGTAGATAGTGATCTCGAAACGGCCGAGGCAGAGGTCGACGATTCGTCGCCAGCGCCGCCAGCGAAAAAGTCGGCCAAGTCGCGGGGTGCGGCTAAAAAGGCCCCGCAAAAAACCGCGGGACGTGGCCAGAGCCAACGTAGCGCCAAGTCCACACCACGGTCGCAGCCAACCTCCGCCGACTCCGAGTCGACAGCGGATGAGCCCGCAGCCCAGCAGCCGGCCGCGGAGCCCGAGGGCCCGCCCCCCACGCCCACCGATCACGTGGTGCATCTGTATGAATTTGGCACGTTCTACCGGACCATCCAGCGGGAATTCACGGAGCAGGATGCCGTAGCCTTCGCCGAAGAATTCAACCGCACCTCCAAGTCCTATAGCCGCGCGGCGGTCGCTGCCAGTAAAGACGACGAACTCGACGAAACCCTGTAGCGTCCAACGGGGCCCTGGAGCGTTCAACGGGGCCCTGGAGCAACCAGCGCCTGCGATCGTTGTTTTCGTTGCGATTGGTACCCTCTTACTATTCGCTCAAGAGAGGTCCAAAAACGTTCCGCGGACTTGCCATTCGCGTGCTGCGGGTGCCAGGATCGTGGTACGTTACAGAGTTGGTTGTACTCTCACGAATCTCCCCGAGGACTGTCATGCGATTTCCCCTGTACTGTTTGTGCATCGGCGTGACCCTAGCGCTTGTCGTGGGTGGGCCAGGCTCCATGGAGGCCCAGTTTATCCGCGACCCGGAGGCCGTGAGTGCCTACGAAGCGGGCCTCAATCACTTAGCGGCCGAGGAGTGGGACCAGGCCCTCACCGCTTTCACCCAAGCAACGACGTTAGATCCCACGTATGCGGTGGCTTTTCAGGGCCTGGGAGACGCCTTGCGGGCCTTGGAAGACTACCAGTCGGCCATCAACCAATATCGCCAGGCCTTGGATATCAATCCCAAACTGGCCCTGGCCTTCAACGGTCGGGGGGTCTGCTACCGAGAACTGGGCGAGATCAATCTGGCGGCCAACGACTTTGACAATGCCAGCCAGCTCGATCGCAAAAATCCCGAGATCGCGGCCAACTGGGGCGATATCCTGGTCAATCAACTGGGAGACGCGGAACGAGCGATCCGCTACTTGGATGTCGCCATCGCCCAGGATCCGCACAACGCCGAGGCCTACCGCAATCGCGGCCTGGCCCACACCTTGCAACAGGATTTCGATGAAGCGGTGGCCGATTTGGAGAAATCCTTGCAGGTCGACCCCCAGGACTTCGAAACGCACGCCACGCTGGCCACGGTTTATCTCTATCAAGAAGAATATGCCGACGCGATTGGCCCCCTGTCACGGGCCATTGAAACCTATGCGCCGGAGGAAAGCACCGATCCTGAGATCTATGTCACCGGACTGCTGCAGCGGGCCGACACCCGGCGCCGCTTGGCCCTCCAAGACGACACGCCCGCCGCGCAGAAGCAAACCCTGCTGGCAGCGGCCGTGGCCGACGCGGACCAGGTCTTGGAAGAGTACCCCGACCGTTTTCCGGAATCCGGCTTGGCCTTGCATCGCCGCGGCCTTGCTTTACGCCTGCAAGGGTTGTTCGGCGAGGCCATCAAGGCACTTACCGACGCGATCCAAGTGGCTCCCGCCGGTGCCGATGCCAGCTATTTGGCCGAAGCCTATCTCAAACGTGGGATTTGTTGGTTTTACCAACAACAGGGCAGCTTGGCCCGCGGCGACCTGGAGCAGGCGGCCAATTTGAACTTCGAAGACCCGCGGCCCCATCTGTGGATGGGCTTTACCCATTTTCAAGAGGGCAACTACCGTGAGGCCATCGATCATTACGGCGAGGCCATAGCGCGGAACCCGGCCTTTCCGCTGGCCTACGTCAACCGCGGCATTGCCTACATGCGGCTGGGGGAATTCAAGAAGGGTGTGGAAAATTTTAACGAAGCCATTCGTCACGAACCGGACGGCGTCACGAAGGCGCGGCATTTCTACCGCCGCGGGAAGGCCTACTTGATGCTGGAAGATTTCCAAAAGGCCTTTGATTCTTTTGACCACGCCACCCTGAACGACGACTCCTACCGCGAGGCCTTCCAGCAAGCAGCGGAAACCCTGGAGCAACTGGGGCAGCCCAACTTGGCAGCCAAATACCGCGAGCGGGCGACGGCCCTCCCGGATGCGAAAAGTTGAACCAGCCTCAAGCAGGCTGCATTTCTGCTTTGCGTTCGGCAATAATTTCGGTCTGAATACTAGCCGGCACCGGAGAGTATTTGCACAACTCCATGGTGAACGTTCCTTGACCTTGCGTGAGACTGCGGAGTTCGGTGGAGTAACCAAACGTCTCTGCCAAAGGCACTTCCGCGACAATCGTGGTCACGCCGTTTTGCGTGTCGGTCGACACAATCATGCCGCGCTTGCTGGAAACCTGCCCCACCACGGCCCCTTGGAATTGCTCGGGGCATTCGATTTCCGTTTGCATGATCGGTTCCAGCAGGGCCGGTTTCATCCGTGAGAAGTTTTCGCGAAAACACTCTTGCGCGGTAAGCATAAAAGCCATGTCGGAAGAGTCCACGTCGTGGTAAGTGCCGTCTTCCAGCACCACCTTCAGCCCCACCACGGGATAACCGGCCACGGGCCCCTTGTCCATCATGTGGCGAAAACCCTTCTCAATGGCCGGGATGAAGTTCTTGGGAATCCGCCCCCCCGTGACTTTGTCGACAAACAGCAGTTCATCGTCTCCCGCCTCCTCCCGGTCCTCATCGGTCATGGGGCTAATGGTACCCACAATGTGGCCGTACTGGCCCGAACCGCCGGTCTGCTTCTTCCGCTTGTGGTCATAGGCGAAGCCCACGGTGCCACTTTCGCGGTAACTCACCTTGGGAGCACCGACCTCGACTTCGACACCGTACTCCCGCTTGATGCGCTCCACATAAACTTCCAGGTGCAATTCCCCCATGCCGGCGATCACGGTTTCACCCGTTTCTTCATCCGTGAACACCTGGAAGGTGGGATCTTCTTTGCGGAAACGCTGCAAAGCCTTGCCCAGCTTGTCGGCATTGTCCCGCGACAAGGGGGTGATGGACATCTTGATCACCGGATCGGCGACAAAGATATTTTCCAGGTTGCAATATTTCGCTTGCTGGGAGTAGGTATCCCCACTGGCGCAATCGATGCCCATGATGGCCACAATATCGCCCGCGGACGCGGTATCGATTTCTTCCCGTTTGTCGCTGTGCATTCTAACGATGCGACTGAAACGCTCTTTCTTGCCGGTACGCTGATTGAAATACTGCGCGCCCTTGGAAATCTGGCCCTGGTAGATCCGCATGAAGGTCAGTTGGCCATACTCATCGTCGGTAATTTTAAACGCCATCCCCACAAAGGTCTGGGAGGCATCACTGGCCAGCGTGATCTTGTGGGTCGGATCTTGAATGTCGTTGGCCTGCACCTCGCGATCCAGCGGGCTGGGCAAATAACGATTGACCGCATCCATCAAAGGCTGCACGCCTTTGTTCTTAAAGGCGGACCCTAAAAAGACGGGCGTAAATCCTTGATTGATCGTGGCGTCACGGCAAATCCTGTGGATCAACTCCTCGGAAACTTCCTCTTCGGACAGGAGCAACTCCATCAGCTCGTCGCTGTACATGGAGAGCCCTTCCAGCATCTCGTTGCGGGCGGTGGCAGCGGCAGCGGTCAACTCGGCGGGAATCTCTTCTTCCCGGATGCTTTCGCCATTGCCGCCATCAAAGTAGAGGGCTTTCATCGTGACCAGATCAATCACGCCCTGGAAATCGTCCTCCAGGCCAATCGGAATTTGCATGGCCACCGCGTCCGCGCCGAGTTTTTCGCGCACTTGCTCCACCACCCCAGCGGGGTCGGAGCCGGTGCGGTCCATCTTGTTGATCAAGGCCAGACGGGGCACGTGATAGCGCTTCATTTGACGATCGACGGTCATCGACTGGGATTGCACACCGCCTACGGAGCAGAGCACCAGGACCGCGCCATCCAACACCCGCAAGCTCCGCTCGACTTCCACCGTAAAATCCACGTGACCGGGGGTGTCGATCAAATTGATGTTGTGGCCATCCCATTCCAGGCTGGTCGCCGCACTGGTGATGGTAATCCCCCGCTCTTTCTCCAGCTCCATGTGATCCATGGTGGCCCCGTCACCACCACCGCGAACATCTTCAATTTTGTGGATGCGTCCGGAATAGTAGAGGATCCGCTCGCTGAGCGTTGTTTTGCCAGAGTCGATGTGCGCGGAGATGCCAATATTGCGAAGTTTGCGAAGTTCCATGTGACTGCCTCAACCCAATTCTTCAATGCCGATAATACAGCGCCACTAGGCTTGCTCAGGCTAGACCACAACCCAAGGGTGCTACCCGTTACTCGCTCGCGGTCAGGGTAAACCCATATTTTTGCTGCGCTGGTTCCTGCTGGCTAGTGCAAATAGGGAAAATTTCGCGACGGGAGCGCACCTCGCGGTTTGCCGTAAGCACAGTATCGTCATTCCCGCGGAGGCGGGGATCTAAGTTGTTCAGGTCCACGTCATTCCCGCGGAGGCGGGAATCTAAGTTGTACAGGTCCACGTCATTCCCGCGGAGGCGGGAATCTAAGTTGTTCAGGTCCACGTCATTCCCGCGGAGGCGGGAATCTAAGTTGTACAGGTCCACGTCATTCCCGCGGAGGCGGGAATCCAGTAGCGGGCGCGGGTAGTCTAGATTCCCGCGGGAATGACGCGGGGAAGCGGCGGGAGGGACGATTGCCTGCTTTTCGGCAGAGGCTCACCTCTCAATGGGCCCGCTATCTGGTAAGCTGGGACGAATTTGACCGGTAAGCTCTTCACCTCGCTCCAGAGCAGCCCATGCCCACCCCCGCCTCGGAAGTAGTCCCCGCCCCCACCACCCCGCCGACCGCGGCCGAACTCCCGCGGGGCCCGCTCTGGCCCTGGGCCACATTTTTGCTGCCGATGGTGGTGTACATGCTGGTGGGAGCCTGGGAACCAAAACCCCCCGAAATAAAATCTCCTCCCGATAGCGAGCGCGTCGGCCGGGTGGAGGAGGGGGAAGCCGAGGTCATGGGCCAGGGAGCGTCATCCTTTCCATTCGGCTATACCGCCTACCCCTACGTCTACACGCTCAAGATTGCGCTGACCATGCTGACGATGGCCCTGGTCTGGGGCGGTTATCGCACCTTTCCCTGGCGGGTCCATGGGCTGAGTGTGGTGGTCGGTGTGGTGGGTGTGGTGGTCTGGATTGGACTCTGCCAGCTGCGCTGGGAGCCACAGCTGATTGGCCCGCTTGATCGCTGGTTGGGAAGCTTCATTCCGGGGCTGGCGGAGGGCGAAATTCCCACCGTGGGCCTGATGGGCATGCTGGGCACGGGGGAGCGGAGTGCCTTCAACCCACTCCAAGAACTGGCCTCTACGCCGCGCTGGGCCGCTGTTTTTTTGGTCATTCGCTTCGTGGGCTTGGCCTGCGTGGTGCCCATCATCGAGGAATTCTTCCTGCGCGGCTTTTTAATGCGGTATGTGATGCACCAGCGCTGGTGGGAAATTCCCGTGGGCACGGTGAATCGCACGGCCGTGCTGGTGGGCACGCTGGTTCCCATGCTGATGCACCCCGGTGAGCTCTTGGCTGCCCTGGTGTGGTTTAGCATGGTGACCTGGCTGCTAGTGCGTACCCGCAACATCTGGGACTGCGTTATTGCGCATGCGGTCACCAATCTGCTGCTGGGGATCTACGTGGTGGTCTGGGACCAATGGCAGCTGATGTAGCGCCATGTGAGATGTGAGATGTGAGATATTAGATGTTAGAAGTTAGATGCATGGAAGCAACGCGGCTGCACTGGCGGTGCCAATTGCTGACACATCACACACATCATAAATCTCACATCTCACATCTCACATCTCACATCTCACATCAATTTCACATCAAACATCAAACATCTATCTGCTGGTCTCTGCACTGCAGATCAGCGGTCGCTGACTTCGTAGACCGCCTGGAAGACGTCGCCCACGGGCTCAATGCGGAAGGGTTGGCCATCCTGGTACATTTGGAGACGCGACAGGTAGGCAAACTTGGCCTCGGGCGGAGCCAATTCGATGGCCTCCGAGATGGTCTGCATCGCCTCCTCAAACTGTCCGCCGTTGGCGAGCGCGGCAGCCAGGGTGTCGAGTGCCACGTGCCGCTCGCCATAGCCCAGGTCGAGGGCTTCTTCCGCCCCCAAAATGGCATTTTCGGCGTCCCGGAAGTCGGCCAGCGGGCAGGTGGCCAACAGCCACGCACCATTGCGGTAGGCGTGACCAAAATCGGGAGCCAACTCGATGGTGCGGGCATAGTCGGCTAAGGCCTCCGCGTAACGGCCCATATCGGTGAGCAGATCGCCACGGCTGCAAATCATCTCGGCATTGGTAGGATCCAACTGCACGGCCGTGGTGAAGTGCTGCACCGCCTCATCCAGCCGTCCCAGCATGTGGCAGACGCGGCCCTGTCCTACGTGGGCCGTGGCAAATTCGGGATCCAACTCAGCAGCCCGTTGATAGTCCGCCAGGGCAGCCTGCAGGTCATCAGCCTTCACGTACAGCATCGCCCGGTTGGAGTAGGCCTTGGCATATCGTGGATTCAGCGCGAGCACGCGATTGAAGTCGTCGAAGGCCTCCGCAAATTCAACGGACTGGGCATGGATCACACCCCGGTTGTGGATGGCTCGCCAGTTTTCTGGATTGAAATCCAGCGCCGCCTGAAAGTCGGCGCTGGCCGCCAGCATTTCTCCCGCATCCAGTCGTAGTTGACCGCGTCGGTTCAGGGCCCACGAACACAAGTGTTTGGCAAAGGCCTGCTTGTCGTCCTGCAAGCCCATCTGCAAGGCCCGGCTGCACCGCTCAATGATGGCCGCGTACTCGTCGATGGTACCGGCATCCTTCGATAATTCATGTGCCGTGATCAACAGCTGGCTACTTGAGTTCAGCTGCAGAGGCTGAGGACGTGGAGTGTCTTGCTCCTCGGCTGGCTGCTCAGGCGCGGCGTCCGACAAGTCGGAGACGCTGCTGGCCTCGTTTCTTCCCGCGACGCTCGTATCCGCTGGTGGCAAGATTTTCCGCTGGGGGGACTCAACAGCTTGCCGTAAGCCCTGCAGCGCGTCCGTGGAGGCCTGCGGCTCTTTCTCCGGTTTGGCGGCCAAGGCCAAACGCTCCAGCCGAGATGGCTGGCTCACGCGCCGAGATGGCCGGCTCACGGGAAGTGGTCGCTCCATATCGTCTGCCGTGGCTGTTAAGGCCTGCGGCTTTTCCTCCGGTCCGGCGGCCAAGGCCAAACGCTCTAGCCGAGATGGCTGGTTCACGGGAACTGGCCGCTCCACATCGTCTGCCGTGGCTATGGAATCTTGAGGCTGCTGCTGGACTGGACTGAGTGGACTAGAAAGTGGTCGTGCCGGCGTCACCGGATCGACAGGCGGTACCGCGGGTACCGCGGGTGCTGCCGGCGGTGCGACCGGTTGCACAAAAGTCAGTTCCGTCCGACTTGAGGAGTCCACGATTTTAGGCACCGGTTCCGTATCGGTAATGAACACGGCCGTCGAATCCGTAGTCGGTTCGGCACGGGCAACTGGGGCCATCAACAACGGCAGGCAACTTAAAGAGGCGATGCGCAGGCAGAGCTTAACGTCCATGATTCAGTTCATCCGCGGAAGAATTGGTGCCCCCCGAGGGGACGAAATTCATGCTATTTTCCCTTCGTTGATATCGACCAACAGGTACAACCACTGCAATCGAAACAGGTGAAAGAACCAAAAAAGAAAGCACAGGCAACTCATACCGCCCATCCTGCCCCTGCTGCCCCTGCTGCCCCTGCTGCCCCTGCTGCCCGCCGCCTCCAGCGCTGCTGGCAGCAGTGCTAGCAACTACGCACTGGGCCGGGTCATCTGCTCTGGATTGAGCAGGTCTTCCAATTCATCTGCTGGCAGCAATTTTTTGTCCAAGCACAGCTGACGAATCGTGGCCCCTTGTTGAAAGGCCTCTTTGGCAAGTGCCGCCGATTGTTCGTAGCCAATTTTAGGTGCCAAGGAGGTGACCATCATCAGCGACTGGTCGATGAGTTCCCGGCAACGTTCGACGTTCACTTCGAGTCCCGTGAGAAGTTTTTCGACCATCACTTCTGCCACGTTGGCCTGCAGCAGGACCGACTCCAAAAAGGCATCGATCATCACGGGCATGGCCACATTCAGTTCAAACAGCGAGCCCACGCCTCCCAAACCGGCCGTGGTAATCGTGGCGTCATTGCCGATCACGCGGCAGGCCACTTGGATGACCGACTCGCAAATGACCGGGTTCACCTTACCGGGCATAATCGATGAGCCCGGTTGGGTTGCCGGCAGATTCAATTCGCCCAAACCGCAGCGCGGTCCGGATCCTAAATGGCGAATATCGTTGGCAATTTTTGACAGGGCGACGGCAATGGTCTTCAGTTCGCCATGGGCCGCCACAAACGAATCCTTGGCGGCCTGCGCCTCGGGATGATTGTCGGCTTCGGTAAAGGAGATGCCCAGTGTCGCGGTCAGTACCTGGCACACCCGGCCGGCAAAATCGGGATGGGTGTTGATCCCCGTCCCCACGGCGGTGCCCCCGATGGGCAGGTTCTCGCGGGTCCGCTCCAGCGCCCGTTGCGCCCGCAGGGCGGCGTAGCTGGCCTGGGCGGCATAGCCGGCAAAAACTTGGCCCACCCGAATCGGCGTGGCATCCATCAGGTGGGTCCGACCAATTTTAACAATCGCATCCCAGGCCGCCGCCTTGTCCTCGAGGGCCTGGGCCAGCTGCGTGAGGGCGGGGACCAGCCGCTTCGCCAAGCTGTTCGCGGCCGCAATGTGCATCGCCGTGGGAAATGTGTCATTCGAGGACTGCCCCATATTGACATGGTCGTTGGGATGGACCGCATCGGCCGCACCCTGGGCGCCCATCCCCAGACCTAATTTTTCGTTGGCGACATTGGCGATCACCTCATTGGCGTTCATGTTGGTGGAGGTGCCTGATCCCGTTTGGTAAATATCCACCGGGAAATGCGCGTCGTGCCGGCCCTGGGCCACTTCCTGAGCGGCGGCGATGATGGCCTCCGCGCGGCGGCTGTCGAGTTTTCCCAAATCAAGATTGGCCTGAGCGCAGGCGGCCTTCAGAGAGCCAAACGCATGCACTACCGCGGCCGGCACCGGTCGCTTGGCAATCGGAAAATTTTCGACCGCCCGTGCCGTGGAGGCCCCGTAGAGGGCCGTGGCCGGCACTTGCATTTCGCCCATGGTGTCACGTTCCGTGCGGAAGTCTGTCATCGAAGAACCTTTGTGTGCAGTTTCAGAACAAACGGCCGGAGGCCGCTTGTTCTGAAATAAAAATGAATTTACCCTGCCTGCCAGCCTTAGGCTGCCGTTTGATCGACGTGGATGTCCATCTGGGGGAAGGGGATTTCGATCCCCGCCCGCTCGAGTTCCAGTTTGACCGCCCGCACCAGAGCCTGTTTCCCCGCGCCGAAGTCTTCACGACGCACCCAACCACGTACCGACCAATCCACCGAAGAGGCCCCCAAACCCATGAGGATCACAGCCGGCGCGGGGTCCTGCAGCACCAGCTCCACGGAGGCCAAAGCCTGCTCGAGGGCCAAACGGGTCTGGTCAATATCTGCCGCATAGGACGTACCCACGTCCACGTCCGCCCGGCGCTGGGGATGGTAGGTGATGTTCTCGATCACGTTCCCAAAGATGGCACTGTTGGGAATCACCACCCGCCGGCCGTCAAAGGTATCCATTTCCGCGGTGAAGATGGCAATTTCATTGATCACCCCCGTATAGTTGGCCACGTTCACCACGTCGCCCACTTTGAAGGGGCGAAAGATGAGCAGCATCGCGCCGGCGGCAAAGTTGGAGAGCGTTCCCTGAAAGGCCAAACCAACGGCCAGGCCCGCGGCAGCCAAGACGGCGGCAAAACTGGTGGTATCGACACCAAACTTTCCGAGACACCCCATCAGCGCCAGCAGCAACACCAGCCACCGCACGGCCCGGGAGACAAACTTGGTCAGGGTTTCATCAAACTTCACCCGCGTCAGCCCCGCGCGCACCGCAGCCGACAGCCAGCTGGATACCGTCCAGGCGATGAGCATCAAAACGATGACAGACGCCACACTGGGTCCGTATTGTATGACATATTCCGTGGCCACCTGCAGCCACTTGTGTGGCAGGGAAATGTCGACGCCAGCAGGGGCCGCTTGGTCTTGAGCTTGGGCAATTAGCAGAGGAAGCATAGGGTCTGATCTCGGGATGGGGGGAACGTAGGGATGGTAAACACCGGCTGAGGGGATCTACTACTAGCTGACCCCGTGGCTGTCCAGACAGATCGCCGCCTGCTAGCACCGGATCGGTCTTGTGGGGCCATTTTGCGCAGCCCTATGATGGCCCCATGACCACAGCAGACCCACCCGCTGCCGAGGGGCGATTTTCCTTACAAGGCCTGTCGGCCGCTTTTGCGCGGTTAACGGGCGCGGAGAATTCCGCAGCCGCGCCGCCCGCCATTGCCGCCGCGCTGGACGAATTGCAAGCTCCCAGTACCGCCCCCGCCAGCGATGTCCTGTCGCCGCGGATGCTGGTGGAAGGCATGTTATTTGTGGGACACAGCGACGGCCAACCACTTACCAATCGTGACCTGGCGGCCAATCTGCGGAATGTCTCGCCGGCCGAAATCGATGCCCTGATCGAGGAGCTCAACGCGCTCTATCAAGAAGTCGGTGCCCCGTACGAAATTGTCTCCGCGGGAGCCGGCTATCGACTGCAAATCCGACCAGCATTCGACACCGTACGTCAGCGCTTCTATGGGTCGGTGCGGGAGGCAAAGCTCACGCCGCAGGCCATGGAAGTGCTGTCGGTGGTGGCTTATCGTCAGCCGATCACGGCGGAGCAAGTAACGCAGTTGCGGCGTGCCCGCAGCCGGACACTGCTGAACAACTTGGTACGTCGCGGCTTGCTGCGCATCGAACGCCCAGCGGCCACACCGCGGCAACCAACCTATTTAACCACCGATCGTTTCAATCACTTGTTTGGCATCAAGTCGGCCGCGGACCTGCCGCGTAGCGAAGACCTAGACGATGCATAACCAACACCCGCGCGGCGGTCCCGGCCAGGTGCGGAAAAAGCAATTGTGCAGGTTAAATTCGAGGGCCGGGCCAGCAGAGTCCACCCTGAAAGGGGTGTACGCACAACCCAGGAAAATACCTTAAACCATTTAACACAAAGAACTTAGGGAAAACAAGCTCGCTTGATCCCTAGCAGTTTTGCTGCAAGAAAAGATACGGGAGTACGTTGCCCACCATGGATACCATGCCTTCCACGGCACCCCTGATCTTGCCTTCCATCCTGCAGTGTGACTACGGCAATCTGGAGCTGGAAATTCGCCGTCTGGAAGCAGCCGGTGTGCCAGGTTTTCATGTTGACGTGATGGATGGCAACTTCGTCCCCAATTTGAGTTTTGGATTCCCCGTGTTGGAGGCGATTCGGCGTACCACCAAGTTACCCCTGGATGTGCATTTGATGATTTCCAACCCGGCGGAGTACGTCACCCGCTATGTCGATGCGGGAGCCGATATTTTGACCGTGCATGCGGAAGTGCTGGACGAGCCGCAAGAGCTGCTGGACAAGATCCGCTCGCTGGGGGTCCAGGCAGGACTGGCAATCAACCCTCCCACACCGGTAGAAACCATTTTCCCAGCTCTGCCACACTGTGACTTGGTACTGGTGATGAGCGTCATGCCAGGTTTTGGCGGCCAAAGGTTCGACGCGACGGCTTGGGAAAAACTAACTGTCTTGCGCGACCGCGTCGACGAACACACAATTCTCGAGGTGGACGGGGGCGTGAACGAGCAAACGATTTCTCGCTGCGTGGACTCCGGGGCCCAGTTTTTGGTGGTGGGGTCGGCTCTCACTGGACAAGCCGATTATGCCGCCCAACTGGACCAACTCTATGCATTAGCAACGAAGGAAACACCATGTTAAGGTTCTTGCTGATTCGCACCGGTGCGACAGAATACGACAGTCAAGGGCGGGTGCAGGGCACCCTGGATGTCCCCTTGAGCGAAGACGGCCGGCGGCAGGTCGCCATGGTAGCGAACGACCTCAGCGACCAAAAACTAGCCGCCCTCTATGCCGGTCCGTGCCGGGCGACCCAACAGTCGGCCGCCATCCTGATGGACAAGCTGGGCTGGAAAACAAAAACCATCGACAAACTACATAATCTGGACCACGGCCTGTGGCAAGGCATGCTGGTCCAGGAGGTGAAGGCCAAACAGCCCAAGGTTTATCGCCAGTGGCAGGAACATCCGGAAACCGTTTGTCCTCCCGCCGGAGAATCGCTGCAGACGGTGCGGGAACGCTTGCAGCAGGTCATGGCCAAGATCTCCAAAAAGCAAAAATCGGGAACCGTGGGCATCGTGGTGGCGGAGCCAGCAGCCAGCATCCTCCGCAACATGCTGCGAGAGGACGAGTTGGGCAATCTGTGGCAAGTTGACGACCAGCAACCATCCTGGGAATTCATCGAAATGCCCATCGCAGTGGCCAGCGGAAAATAGCACTGATATACTAGACGGCAGATGAAAATACCGACGCCATCATTTTTGGGAACACCAGCCTGGCAGCCCCGGCAGACATCTATGGCCACCGGCGAGAGCAAAATTATCAGCGACCAAGGCAAGCCACCTCGTGAAAAACGTGGTGTGCCTGGCGGTTTGTGGTTACGCTGCATCGACTGCGGCGAAATGATTTTCCGCAAAGAGGCAGAACGCCTGATGAATGTGTGCCCCGAGTGTGGCTACCACATGTATTTGAGCGCGACCGCGCGGATTGAGGCGGTGCTGGACGAAGGAACCTTTCAAGAATGGGATGCCAATCTGGCCCCCACCGATCCCCTGGAGTTTGAAGATCAGAAGAAATACAAGGACCGCATCGTCGCCGAACAAAAGCGGACCGGGCTCCGTGATGCGGTTCTTACGGGTGGCGGCATGATCCGTGCCCGCCGGGTGGCCTTGGGGGTGACGGATTCGGCGTTCATCATGGGCAGCATGGGATCGGTCGTTGGCGAACGCCTGACGCGACTGATCGAGCGGGCCACCGAGCACAACCTACCCCTGATCATCATCAGTGGTTCGGGCGGCGGCGCACGGATGCACGAAGGCATTTACTCGCTGATGCAAATGGCCAAGGTCTCGGCCGCCCTGGCCCGCTACGCCACGGCCCAAGGTCTTTTCATCTCGATCTTGACCAACCCGACCATGGGGGGCGTGGCCGCCAGTTTTGCCTCGTTGGGCGATATCATTTTTGCCGAGCCCAAAGCGCTGATTGGTTTTGCGGGACCGCGGACCATCAAGGCCACCATTCGCATCGAACTTCCCCCCGGGTTTCAAACCAGCGAATTCTTGCTGGAGCATGGTTACATCGATCGAATTGTCCGGCGAGACGCCTTGAAGAGCGAGATCGCGCGCGTCATCGACTACTGCGGAAAATAGTCCGGCCGCGGCAAGGCGCGCGGCGGGACCTCGGAACACCAAGGTACAGGACCATGGGAATCAGCTCCTTTTTTAAGTCGATCCTGGCCAGCGACAAAGTCGATATCGCGCAGCGCTATGAGATTTTGCGCGATGCGGTATCCGGCACGATGTCCGATTTCCATATGGCCCGGGATCGTCAAACCGAGCAGATCGTGGGGCTGAAAATCCTCGACAAGCAAAAATACGATCAGCTCGAAGCACGCTTTCGCGGACTCGATAAACCCAGCGAAGGCAAAATTGCCACGTCTTTTGACCACCCTCGGATCGTCACCACGCAATCCTACGGCATCACGACGCAGGGCGAGCAGTTTTTGGTCATGGAATTCCTGCAGGGACCCGGACTGAATTCGCTCATCGTGGAGCGCAGCAAGTTGCTCGACGGCCAGCGGCTGACCCTCGTGCGCCAAGCTGCCGAGGCCCTGCAGGTGGTCCATGACAGCGGTTATATTCACCGCGACATTTGCCCCCGCAACTACGTGTGCAGCCCAGACGCCACATCACTGAAACTGATCGACTTTGGCCTCACGGTCCCCGCCCGACCCGAGTTCATGCAGCCAGGCATTCGCACGGGCACCCCCAATTACATGGCACCGGAAGTCGTGCGGAGAAAGCACACCGATCAGCGACTGGATATTTTTGCTTTTGGTGTGTCCATGTACGAGATGTTTGCCTTCGAACTGCCGTGGCAACGGGGAAGTGGCGATGGCCTGGCGGCCATGAACCATGGCCTCACCCGCCCCCCCTCCTTGACCAAGTTTTATCCTCAGATCCACCCGGTTTTGGAAGAGGCCATTTTTAAGTGTTTGGAACCGCAGGTCGAACAACGCACCGCGTCGATGCAAGATTTCCTCCAAGAAATCGCCCCGCTGCGACAGGAAGACCGTTGATCTGGGCACCCCGGCCATTGCCAACCGCCAAAAGAACGCCTATACTGGGGAGTTTTCCGAGCTTGAGCAGCATCGAGCCGCCATAAGACCAATCTTCCCAGCGCTCCGGCACTGGGCCTGGAGTTGAAGATGACGATCGACAAGAGCCTTAAAGTCAAGCGGGGTGGCAGTTCCAATCGGAGCGTGCTGACCCGAGTAGAACGACTGGAAAAGCTGAAAGAGACGGATCGCTGGCAAGATGGGGATTCGCCCTTTGGCTTGCCCAAAGTCCGCGTACGGAAGCTGGTGATGAAAAAGAAGAAAAAGAAACAGGAAGAGGAAGAGGGCGAAGCCGATGCCACCTAGCGGATGGCCCGCGGTGGTGGCAGCTGGTGCCAGTCTGGCTGCGTCCCAGTTTGGCTGCGCTAAGGAACAGTAGAGAA
>CAMYJY010000019.1 GCA_947258835.1 uncultured Pirellulales bacterium | reverse complement strand
GAACTCATTATTGAGGCTGTCCTTACCACTGATGAAAGGCGTCTCCCAAGCCAGCGACAAATCGTGGCAGGCCAGTGCCGCGCGGACCAGGCTGCCCAGCGTTTCACTCCGCTCGCAATCCCCCCAACAAAAATTGTCCAGCAGGGCCACCCGATTTGGGTTGGCACCCACGGCCACGCAATTCCGCAGGGCTTCGTCGATGGCGCTGGCGGCCATGTGGTAGGTGTCCAGCTCGCCGTAGCAGGGATTCATCCCGCAGGAAATCACCAGACCCTGTCGGGAGGAGAGCACGGGGCGGACCACGGCGGCATCGCTGGGGCCATCCATGTGGGCCCCCACCAAGGGTTTGACCACACTCCCGCCTTGCACCTCGTGATCGTATTGGCGAATGATCCACTGCTTGCTGGCCACGTTCCAGGAACCCAAAATCTGGTGCAGCAAGGCCGTCGCATCGGTGGCCGCGGCGGGGGGCAACGGTTGGCTCGGTGCCGGTTCGTAGACCGCCTCGCGCACCACGGGCGGGCGTCCCTCATGCAGCAGGTGCATGGGCAGATCGCAGACGACGTGGTCCAAATACTTGAGCACCAAGCGTTGGGTGGGCTCGAATTTGCCGATGACGGTGGCGGCCACGTTCTCGTCCGCACAAATCTGTTCGACTTCCGGCCAGGACGCCTCGGGGACGCTGAGGACCATCCGCTCCTGGGCCTCGGAGATCCAGATTTCGGTATACGACAGCCCCGCGTATTTGACCGGTGCGCAGTCCAGCCAGACCTCCGCGCCAATGTCTTCACCCATCTCTCCCACCGCACTACTAAAACCGCCCGCGCCGCAGTCGGTGATGGCGCTGTACAGTCCACGGTCGCGAATGGTGAGCAGCACGTCGAGTACTTTTTTTTCTTCGATGGCGTTGCCAATTTGCACGGCTCCACCGGAGAGGGATTCGCTTTCGCTGGTGAGCTCCGCACTGGAAAACGTGGCACCATGGATGCCATCGCGGCCCGTGCGTCCTCCCACGCTGACAATCAGGTCCCCCGGTTGGACTTGTTTGAACGACATGTCACGGGGAATGAGGCCCACATTTCCGCAGTACACCAGCGGGTTGCCCAGGTAGCGGGGATCGAAGTACACCGCGCCGTTGACCGTGGGAATTCCCATCCGATTGCCATAGTCCCGGACTCCACTGACGACCCCCCGCAACACCTGCTGGGGATCGAGGACGCCGGCCGGCAGCGCGTCGGTGGGCGTATCGGGCGGGGCAAAGCAAAAAATATCCGTATTGCAAATCGGCTTGGCGCCCAGACCGGTGCCGATGGTATCGCGAATCACACCACCGATGCCCGTATTCGCGCCGCCGTAGGGTTCTAGGGCGGAGGGGTGATTGTGGGTTTCCACTTTGAAGGAGAGGTTGAACGCATCGTCGAACCGCACGATGCCGGCGTTGTCGCGAAACACGCTCACGCACCAATCGTCATCTCCCCACCGCTTCCGCAAGCTTTGGGTGGCGTCGAAGATGGTTTCTCGCAGCATGTTTTCAAAATGCCGCGGACCGTGTTCGTCGCGATAGGCAATCCGTCCCGCTAGGGTTTTATGGCTACAGTGTTCGCTCCAGGTTTGCGCGATCGTCTCCAGCTCGATATCCGTGGGGTCGCGATCCAGCGCGGCAAAGTGGGACTGGATCGTTTGCATCTCGGCCAATTGCAGATACAGCTGGCCGGAACGGCTCAGCTCCAGCAGGCCCGCATCGTCCAGCCCTGCCAGGGAGACGGTTTTTAAGGCGTACTGGTAGGCGCTGCCCAGCTGGAGGTGATCGAAGGGCAGGGGACCGTGGACCACTTCCTCGATCGCATCGTTGGCCAGAATGCGGTTGCCGACGGCGCGGAGTTGCTCCGCGGTGGCCCCCCCGATCCAGTACTTCCGCAACGTGCGGATGGCATCGACCTGGAAACCAAAATCTTCGATGGCCGTCTCCACACTTTGGGCCACCGGATCCATCACCCCCGGTTTGAGCAGGACTTGGACCAAGGCCCCGTCCGCCTCCCCGGCGCCTCCGTGCTGCGAGGACGGCCCGTGCTGCGAGGGCGAATGGTGGGCACCCACGGGCTGACACACAAAATCCTCGACCACGGTATCGGCAAAGAGCTCCGTGGCCAGCTGTTGGGCCACCGCCTCGGTCAGCGCTTTTCCTTCCACCAAAAATCCACGGGCGGATCGAATGGTCAGCGACCGCGCAATGCCCAGCTGAGCAGCCAGGCGGGCAACCCGCTGGCCTTCGCGATCCACATCACCCTCTCCCGGGCGGACATCAATTTCCCAAAACATCTCGAATCCGTTTGGCTGCGATCAATTGTTGTTCGGTTTCTTTCCAGTTGGCGGTCTGCAAGTTCTGGCGGAAGCTGTGGAGCTGATCCAGCAAGCGGTCCAAGGCGGCCAGCAGGGCCGGGGTGTTGTGGGCAAAAATTTGTGTCCACAGGTTGGGGTTGCCCGCGGCGATGCGTGTGGTGTCGGCCCATCCCGTGGCGGCCAGGCGGAGTGCGTCGGCGGGAGTGGCCGCCGCCAGCGCGGCCGCCACCAGGTGGGGCAAGTGGCTGGCGGAGGCAAGTGCTTGATCATGCTCTGGCGGAGCCATTTCTACAAGCTCCGCGCCCAAAGATTGCCAAAATTTTTGGATGGTGATCGTTGTCTCAGGCGCGGTGGTCGCCGTGGGCGTGATCACCACGGTTTTTCCCGTCAGTAAATCTGCCCGTGCATGTTCCGGGCCTTGCCGATGATCACCGGCCAACGGATGGCTGCCCACAAAGCGGCCCGGTGTGCTGGCTGTCGCTGCCACCTCCGCGCAAATACGGGCCTTGGTGCTGCCCACGTCGGTCACCAAGGCCTGCGGCGGGGCAGCGGCCAAGGCCCGGCAGACATCCTCGGCCACTCGGGCCACGGGTGTACAGACCACCACCAACTCGGCATCCGCCACGCCCTCCGCGAGCTGGGTCGTGGCTCGCTCAATGGCCCCGCAAGCCAGGGCCTGGTCCAGGCTGCTGTGGCGTCGGCCCACCCCGGTCACGGTGGCTGCTAGCGCACGCGCGCGCAGCGCCAGGCCTATGGATCCGCCCAGCAGGCCCACTCCGACAATGGCAACGTTTTCATAGGGAGGCATAGTGCTGGTGAGTTTAGCACAGTCGTTTGGGAAACCCGAGGGGCTGCGTGGGGGGAATTGCCAGCGGACAGGAACGTAGAGTCGGAGGGCCGTCCCATTTTTCGCAGGTGGTGCTGGTGTCGGTGGTCCAGCGGGTCGTGCCAGAAAATGGGCCAGACGTGGCTGCCAACCGGTACCGTGCGTTTTTGCACCCGCGCCAGGGCTTGGCCAATCGTCAAACTTGGCCTGTTGGCTAGGCTTGCAGAAATCGGAAATGCCGTTCTCCGCTGGGCATAAAATCCGTTAAAATCTCGGAGAGGTCCATTTGTTTCCGAGGATTTCGCGGGAGCTTACAGTAGAATCAGGCTTACGGACACGTCCCCCAACCGTTTCGTGCTGTCATCTTTTTCGGCTGCGAGAGACCTCCAGTGTGGTGCTGGGATAGGCTCTGCGGCTGTGGGCCACGGAAACGGAAATTTTCTGAAGGAAACTAGCTATGCATACCAGACCACACGCTAGTTGGATCCCAGCTGCAACACGGGTCAATTTACGGCATCGGCGGAGAAGGGGACTCCAGTGCCTGCTGCTGTGTGGGGTCGTGTTGGGCGGCGCGGCCGGCGCGCTGCAACCGGTTTTTGCCCAAGATTGGGCGGAAAAGATGTTCCACAAGCGGGAACATAACTTCGGCACGGTAGCTCGCGGGGCGGATACGGTTTATCGCTTTGAAATTACCAATCTGTATAAACAGACGATGACGATCACCGGTGTGCGTTCCAGTTGTGGCTGCACTTCGACCACGGTGGAAAACCCCACCATCAAGACCCATGAAAAAGCCTACGTGGTGGCGCGATTCAACACCCGCGCTTTTACCGGCATGCATGGGGCCACGTTGACCGTTTCCTTTGACGCTCCGTATCGGGCGGAGGTTCAGGTGCGCGTGCACGGCAATATTCGTGGAGATGTGGTATTTGCCCCCGGCGCGGTTCAGTTCGGGGACGTCGAGGAAGGCGTGGGCAGCGAACGGGCACTGACGGTGAGCTATGCGGGCCGTGAAAATTGGCGGATTGTGGACGTGACCAACGACAACAATCATTTTGAAGTGGAGTTGAAAGAGCTCGGTCGGGGGCGCGGCAAGGTTTCCTATAATTTGCTGGTGCGGCTGAGGGACAATGTGCCGGCGGGCTACGTGAAGGATCAATTGACGGTGGTCACCAACGATCCGCGGGCCGACAGTCAGCGGATTCCACTATTTGTCGAGGGCCGGGTGATGCCGGAAATCTCCGTCACACCCGCCATGCTGGTATTGGGGGACATCACGGCCGGGGTCAGTGTGACGCGCAAGGTTGTGGTCCGCGGCAAAAATCCGTTTCGGATCCTGAACGTGGATTGTGGGGACGACTGTTTTCGTTTTGACACGGACGATCAGTCCAAAACCCTGCATCTGGTGGGTGTGACGTTCCATCCCGAGGGTTTGGGAGATATTCGCTTGCCCGTGCGGATTGTCACGGATCGTGGCAGTCGCCGCGGGACCGTGCTGATGATTTCCGCCAACGTTTTGCCGGCCGCGCCCGCAGCGCCGGCGGAATCCGCCCCACGCACGCCGTCCAGCGCCGAGCAACCCGCGGTCGATGCGGCGGAGAGCCGGGTGGCCGACGCTGCTAGCAAGTAAGGCAGCTCGCTGTCTCCGTTGACAGCCAGCAGGCGGTTCGACATAATCCCCGCCCCGCGGTTTGCCCCGTCGTCAACCGTGGGCGTGTGCGCTTGTCTGGGAGGGGTTGCCTGCCGATGGTTGCGAAACCCAAAATCTTATGTGCTCGGATACCCGCCTGGGTCAGCGACCACGCTGCGCTGTGGACCTTGCTGGGTTGGTTGCTGGCCTGCCAGGTGTGTGCTGCCCAGTCCCCGCTGCATTTTCCCAACGGCAAGTATTTTTCAGCTTTGGAGATGGAAACAGATGCGGATCTGGGCCGTGAGGCGGCCCAGTTCGAACAGTGGGAGGGGATTTTAAACGGGGTGCCGAGTTCTGCTGACGCTGGCGGTTTGGATCCTGGCGGTCCAGCGGTCCCCTTCGAGCAGTGGGCTGGAGGTGCTGGTGGCCAGGCGGATGCCGTGGGGACGCAGCGCTTTTTCGGTTGGATGCCGGTGTTCAATTTCCATCACTCCACCACGGCAGGGCGGCACGTGGGACGCGGTCTTCCGCTCGAGGGCACCAGTTGGAAAAATCGTCCCTACCATGTCGATTGGTTTCTGGGGTCGCTGTTAGGCGATCAAATGATCGATGGCCGCGTCGATCAAGACAATGAATTGATTGCCGGTCTGCGACTGGGTTGGGATTTTGACCATTTCTGGGGTTTGGAGTGGCGGTTCGGATGGTCGGATCCCAATGTGCGGTTGGTGGGCACGGAAGCCACGCCACAGAACGGCAGTATTTTTCTCAGCGATGTGGACCTGCTGTACTACCCGTGGGGCGATTCCAGGATGCGGCCCTACGGTCTGTTGGGGCTGGGTTTTGCCCGTTATGAATTCACCGATGACAGGACGATCCGATACAACGCGACCCTCGTGACGCTGCCATTTGGAGGGGGCCTACAAATCCAGCAGCGGCCATGGCTGGCGTGGAGATTTGAGATCCTCGACAATATGGCTTTTGGTGCGGATGGCCTGTCCACGCAGCACAATGTCTCGTTGACCGCCGGCATGGAGTTCCGGCTGGGCGCGCGCGCCGAATCGTACTGGCCCTGGCGCTCGAGTCGGCGGATCTGGTGAGGGAGTTGCGGCGAGTTGCGAGTTGCGAGTTGCGAGTTGCGAGGCGCGAGTTGCCGGGACGCGAGTTGCGAGTTGCGGCCCCAGTCACTCGGCGTATCACTTCGCGTAAGCTGACTGGAACGGACCCCGTTGCGGGTACGTGTAATTGAGATATTTCAGCACAACATCGTGTTTGCTGCGCACGAGTTTCTCTTCCATCCGGTGCTGCGTGGCCTGGCTCTGCCAGCTGGTGGCCATGGGGCCGGAGAGGTGGAGCTGCGAGCCGCTATTCCATATCTGCACGGCCTGTTGATAGAGTTCTTCACCCGCTTGATGCCAGGCCAGGACCGCGTCGGCGTACGCCAGCACGCGTGGGTCGACAGCTGTCCTGTTTAAGTCTTGCAGCCCCTGGCAGGTGGCTGCGTGGCTCTCTTGACGGAGCATCAGGTAATCCAGCCACTGCCATTGTTTATGCTTCGCGCCACGAGCACGTCGCCTGCTATCTTCCCGCAGGTACTGGGACAGCGCCTGCCAGCAGTCCCGGGTAGCGTTTGCATCGACGGATTCTTGTTGTGGCCCGCTCATCGCTGGGCGGTCGTGCGCTGATTGCTCTGTGAGGGCGATGCCCTCCGCGTTGGAGTTCTGATCGGCAAGCTCGGCAACCGCCGGTTGGGCGGCCTGCGACGCGGCTGTTGAGTGAGCGGTGGCATCATCCTGGGCAGCTTGCGGCTGCTGCAGGCCGAGTCGGCTCGGCTCCACGAGCTGTGATTTTTCGAGGGCCTGATAAGCAGCCTCCCGCATATCGACATCCAGATAGGCGAAACCGATCAGCAAACCAACCATCAAGGCAGCCATGATGCCGACAGATTCAACCAGGGTCAGACCTGATCGTTGATGCATTTTTATTCTCGCCTGCCAATTCCAGGGTAGAGCGGACACCATTTTGAACACACAACTCTAGCTTGTCGTATGTCCTGGGCCAGTTGGGAATATGGGGCCGGGCACTTTTTTGCTGCGACTGCGTGCCCCACTGCCAGCCAACCGAGAACGATACCAAAAAATTCAGAAATATCAGCACAATCGATAATCGGCACTTCCTGAGAAGGGGGCCTGTCGGGAGCACCTCAGGGTGAGGCTTCACGATCGACTTTGGTTCAGCTCAATTTACTTCTCAAAGAACGGCCTCCGGCCGTTTTTTGAGAAACTGCAAAACATCACTGGGATGCTTGTCGTCGGGAAGCACGGCGGCGGTCGGCTTCGGTGCGTTTGATTTTGCGGAGCCGA
Source organism: uncultured Pirellulales bacterium (assembly GCA_947258835.1). GTDB lineage: Bacteria > Planctomycetota > Planctomycetia > Pirellulales > Lacipirellulaceae > Bythopirellula. The sequence continues at coordinate 7,059 of CAMYJY010000019.1, read as the reverse complement.
ATCGTGTGGGGGGTGACTTCGACCAATTCATCGGCCTCAATGTATTCCAAGCAGGCCTCGAGGGACATTTCCCGCACGGGGCGGAGCTGGTTGTTGTCGTCTTTGCCGGCGGCACGCATGTTGGTGAGCTTCTTGCCGCGGACCACATTCACCACCAGGTCACCGGCCCGGCAATGCTCCCCCACGATTTGTCCCTCGTAGACCTGCTCTCCGGGACGAACAAAAAACTCTCCGCGATCTTCCAAGGCATCGATGGCATAGGCGGTCGCCATGCCCGCTTCGTTGGCCACCAGCACGCCGGAGGATCGTTGTGGGAGGGGGCCGCTGACCGCTTGGTAGTCGACGAGCGTGTGGTGCATCATGGCTTGGCCTTGGGTGGCATTCAGGAGGCGGCTGCGGAGTCCCATCAGCGAGCGGGAAGGGATGGTAAACTCCAGATGCACAAACCGGCCCCCCGCGCCGCGATGGCTGATTTTAGTCACGTTCGCCCGGCGATCCCCCACCAAAGCCATCACGGCACTTTGGCAGGACTCGGGGCAATCCACGACGAGCTGTTCGATCGGCTCGCAGCGGCGGCCATCGATTTCCCGATAGATGACTTGGGGTTTGCCCACGCAGAGCTCAAATTCCTCGCGACGCATGTTTTCAATCAGAATGCCCAGGTGCATCAGGCCGCGTCCCGACACGCGAAATTGTTCCGGGGTGACGCCGGGATTGACCTGCAAGGCCACATTCGAGCGGAGCTCCTTATCGAGACGCTCCCCCAGCTGACGGCTGGTGAGATATTTTCCGTCGCGTCCGGCCTGCGGGCCGTCATTCACACGAAAGGTCATGTGCAGCGTGGGTTGATCGATGGTGACGGCGGGGAGGGGCTCTGGCCATTGGGGATCGGTAATCGTGTCGCCGATCTCAATCGGCTCCAGGCCTACCAGGGCACACAGGTCGCCAGCGGCAATCCGTTCTGCTTCGACCCGTCCCAAGCCCTCAAATGCTAGCACCTGCGAGATCTCTCGCGGCGTGGGGCAGCCCTGGCGATCGAGCACCATGATCGACTGACGCTTGCTCACCGTTCCCGAGTGCACGCGGCCGATAGCAATCCGTCCGACGTAGTCGGAGTAATCCAGCGTCGTCACTTGCATGCGGAAAGGGGCCTCCGCCAGGCCCGCCTGGGGTGGGGGCACATGCTCGGTAATCACCGTAAACAAAGGTTCTAGTGAGCTGCTGGGCACGGCCAAGTCGGGTGTGCACCAGCCCTCTTTGGCGGAGGCGTAGAGAATTGGGAAATCCAAGACTTCGTCGGGGGCATCCAGGTCGACCAGCAGATCAAAAACCTCGTCCACCACCTCCGCGGGCCGCGCGTCCGGGCGGTCGACCTTATTGACCACCACAATCGGTCGCAGGCCGTGTTGTAGCGATTTTTGTAACACAAACCGCGTTTGCGGCATGGGCCCTTCAAAGGCATCCACCATCAGGATCGTCCCACTGGCCATTCCCAGCACCCGTTCGACTTCGCCGCCGAAGTCGGCGTGGCCGGGGGTGTCGATCAAATTAATGCGGTATTCCGCACCTGCGGCCGAGCGATAGCGGACGGAGCAATTCTTGCTGAAAATTGTGATCCCCCGCTCGCGCTCAATATCGTTCGAATCCAGAATGAGGCCATGTTGGCCCCCGGCCAGCTTATCGAGGTCGGCATCGCGGAATTGTCCGGACTGATAGAGCAGTTGATCAACCAGGGTGGTTTTGCCGTGGTCCACGTGGGCAATGATGGCTACGTTGCGTAGCTGTGCCGTTGCCAGGGGGGCTTGAACGGAGGGCATGGGGAATCCAGGGGCAGGAGTACGGCCTAGGCGCTAAGGCCAAAAGAGTCCGATTGTAGGCGGGGGCTGCCCAGGTTGCCAATTCCCAATTTCAGTACTTCCACAGGACCAGGGCGATAAGCCGCCCGAGAATCGACGTTTTTAGCAACTAGCACTGTACTCGCACTCGGCTTCATTGGCCAAATATTGGAACTACCGAATCTTTAATTATTGAATCTCAAATATTTACTGGTCGCAATAAACTTGTTGGCTGGCCGGTTGCTGCCTATACTGCCATTGTTTATCTAGCAGGCCGTTTCGGAACATAGTGTTGTCCGCCAATCCTTCCCCACAAGATGCCGTGACCCCTCGGCCTAAGGTTCTCTACCTCGGTGGTAGTCACGACCACCTCGTGGAATTAAAGCGGCATTTGGGCCACGTCGTGGAGATTGTTGAGGCCCGCTCACCGGTCAAGGCCATCGTGCAGATGGCGCGTGAGGAATTTGCGGCTGTTTACTGCGATGCGGATCACATCGGCCAGGCAGGGCAAGTCGGCGAGCTCATCCGTAATGACCGTATCTTGCAAGAATTGCCCGACGGCGTGGTGCTGTTGGACGAAGAGAATACGATTCTGTGGGGCAACGGTAGGCTGTGCGAGTGGACCGGGCAGAAACACGTCGTGGGCCAGAATTTTTACCGCGTCCTGAACAGCCCCGAAATCTTGGGGCCTGACTTCTGCCCCTTCCACACGGCCTTATCTACCAAACGCACCAGCGTCTCCAACTTGCGGTGTGCGGACAATCGGTATTTTCGCATCCACGTGGCGCCCATTGTGGAAGTGGGGCAGGTGGATCCACAAAATCTGGTGGTCACGGTCCATGACATCAGCGCTGAATTCATGCAGCAACAAAAACTGGCGGCGATCCATCAGGCCGGAGTGGAGTTGGCCGATCTGACAACCGACGAGGTTGCCAACTTATCCGTCGAAGAGCGGATCGATCTGCTCAAGTCCAATATCGTCCAGTGCACCAAGGATGTCCTGCAGCTGGATGTGATCGAAATCCGCATGCTGGATCAGGAGACCTCGGAGCTGGTGTCCATCATGTCCTTGGGCATGCACCCTGCCGCGGAAGGTCGCAAACTATTTGCCAACGTCGAGGGGAATGGGGTCACCGGTTTTGTGGCGGCCACTGGCAAGAGCTATGTGTGCGAACAGACGTCGGAAGATCCCCTCTATTTGGAAGGGGCCCAGGACGCTCGCAGTTCACTCACCGTGCCGCTGATCTTGCACGAGCAGGTGATTGGTACGCTCAATGTTGAAAGCCCCGAGGGGCACGCCTTTTCCGAAAGTGACTTGCAGTTTTTAGAGATCTTTGCCCGCAATGTGGCCGTGGCCCTGCATACGCTGGAGCTGCTGGCCGCGGAAAAGGCCAGCACGGCGGCCGCCAGTGTCGAAGCCATTCACAGCGCGGTGGCTTTGCCCGTGGATGATATTCTCAACGACGCGGTGAATGTCATGGAGCGCTATATCGGGCACGAGCCGGAAGTTGTGGCGCGGTTGCAGAATATTTTGAGCAATACCCGCGATATCAAACAAGTGATTCAAAAAGTGGGCCAGAGTATGGCTCCGCTGCAGGCCACGCCCGTGTCCGCCGACGCCACCGAAGCCCGACCCTGGTTGGCAGGACGGAGGATCTTGGTGGTGGATGCCGATGAAAGCGTGCGGTCGGCCGCGCATGCCTTGCTCGAACGTTATCACTCGATTGTAGAAACGGCCCAAGATGGCGATGCGGCCCGCTTCATGGTGCGTAACTTGGGTCCCGGGAAGGCCTACGATGTGATTATCGCCGACATCCGTCTGCCGGACATGAACGGCTACGAGCTGATGTTGAAGCTGAAGGCGTTGCTAAAACACGTGCCCATGGTCTTGATGACCGGTTTTGGCTATGATCCGGGGCATTCGATCGTGAAGGCCCGCCAGGAAGGCCTGCGGCATGTGCTGTACAAGCCGTTTCGCTTGGATCAACTGGTGAGTGTCGTGGAAGAGGTGATCTCCGACGATGCGGGGCCACCCTAGAAAGTTGTCGGTCTGATGGTGTTCTTGGTGGTCGTCTTCGCCGGCTTGGCCCTGTTGGGGCACGGGTACTTGTGGGTAGCCATCGTGAACCGGCTGCATGGCGCGTCCTATCCCCGCTGGGTGGTGGACCAGGCGACGAATGGTTGCTGGTTTTTCTTTCTGGCGCTGCCTGCCAGCGTGTTGTGGAGTTGGCCACGGCTCGACTGGTCGAGCTGGAAGGGTTTGTGGCTCAGCTTGTTGCAGGTGTACGTGGGCGGGTGTGCGGTGTGGGGTCTGTCAAAACTGTTGTGGCGGGGGCACGCGGCAGCAGATTTGCCTGACACCTTGCTGGACTGGCAAACCGAGTTCGCCCCTACCGCCCAGACCCTGGGCAGAGCGACGTATCACGGCCTGTACCCTCGGCTCTTATCCTACGTGCCGGGCAATCAATCGCTGCGGCTGCGGATTGATCGAAAACGTCTGCGGTTGCCTCGTCTGGACAGCGCGGTGGACGGTGTGCGGATAGCGCACCTGAGCGACCTGCACATCACGGGGCGACTGGATCGGGCTTGGTATGACGCCGTGGTCGCGCAGGTCAACCAATTGGCTCCCCACGCCATCATGATCACCGGGGACATCATCGAGCAGGAGGCCTGTTGGTCTTGGCTGGGCGAATGCCTGGGGCGGTTGCAGGCACCTGGCGGTGTGTACTTCATTCTTGGCAATCACGATTTGTACATCGACAGCGAGCGGACCCGCGAGCAGCTCGAAGAGGTGGGCCTGATCTATCTTGGGGGCCGCTGCCAGCAAACTCAGTGGCAGGGCGTACCGGTGCTGTTGGCGGGCAATCAACGCCCATGGTGTCTCCAAGTCGCCGACGTACCGGCCCGGCCAGCAGACGTCGGCGAATCGCCGCAGCTGCGGATCGGATTGCTGCACACCCCGGATCAGTTTCCCTGGGCCCAGGCGCATGACTTCGACTTGGCCTTGGCCGGTCACACGCACGGCGGCCAACTTTGCCTCCCCTTCCTGGGCCCATTTGCCTGCCCCAGCGTGCACGGCACGCGCTACGTCCGTGGCGTATTTGCGGAACAGGGCACGGTGTTGCACGTGACGCGGGGTATTGCCGGCAAATGTCCGCTGCGGTGGAATTGCCCGCCCGAGGTAGCCTTGCTGGAGCTGGTGGGAGGCTCTTAGCCATTCACCGCCGTAAAATACTCTTGGCTGTCCTGCGGGGTCGGCTTGATAGTCTGGGAGCCCTGCTGCCAATTCGCTGGGCAGACCTCGCCGTTGGCCTCGAAGAACTGGAGGGCATCCACCATCCGCAGGGCCTCGTCCACGCTGCGTCCCAAGGGGAGGTCATTGACCACCTGATGTCGCACGACACCTGCCTTATCGATCAGGAAGAGTCCCCGCAGGGCCACGCCCTGTTCCAGCAACACATCGTAGGACTCGGCGATTTTCTTGTTGAGGTCCGCCACCAGCGGATACTTGATTTGGCCAATGCCGCCTTGGCTCCGGTCCGTGTTCCTCCAAGCGAGGTGGGAATAATGGCTGTCCACTGAGACGCCGAGGAGCTGCACATTCCGCTGCTCAAATTCCTGCTGACGGTCTGAAAACGCGATGATCTCCGTGGGGCAGACGAACGTGAAGTCGAGCGGATAAAAGAACAACAGCACGTACCGGCCGCGATAATCGGTAAGTTGCACATCCGCAAAACTGCCGTCAGGCAGCACCGCTTGGGCTTGAAAATTGGGGGCTTCGGTTTGGATTATGGAGGTCATGGTGGTGTCTTTCGTTTATCGAGGGGAAGTTTGGCACGCAGGTGCTACCGCCGGTCGATTTCGCCAGGGAGGTGCACTCGGTGCGTTTGGTAGGGGTAGCCTTCAGTTCGTGGAACGTCGGGCTGCCACAGCAGCCGCCCTTGCCAGCTGCAGCAGGAGTATGTCTGTTGTTGTAGAAACGTCCCATCAATTGTCAAGGCTTTTTCTGGTCGTAATTACGGACTACACTGTCGTCCCCGCGCTAGGTGGCAACGCCGCACTGCAGCGACTTCGCCAGCGGCTCCGCAGCCGGGATGTGCGATTGATTTTGGATTTTGTGCCCAATCACGTCGCCGTGGACCACCGTTGGGTGACGGAGCATCCCGATTGGTTCGTGCAGGCCGAGGAACAACAGCTGGCGGAGCAGCCCCAGGACTTTTTTCGTGCGCCCCAGCGGCCGGGAGATAACCGGCAGCGGATGCTGGCTCACGGACGCGATCCGCAGTTTCCCGGTTGGATCGACACGGCCCAATTGGATTATCGCCATCCGGAGGTATGGGCAGCGATGACCCGTGTGCTGGTGGCGGTGGCCGGGCTGTGCGACGGTCTCCGCTGCGATATGGCGATGCTGCTATTGTCCGATGTGTTTCAGCAGACGTGGCGGGCCTGTCCGCGGCAGGGGGCTCCCCCCGGCGAGTTTTGGGCGCATGCGATGCATGCGGTACGGGCCGCGCACCCGGAGCTGGTTCTGGTGGCCGAGGCCTATTGGGGACTGGAGGGCCGCCTGGTCGAACTGGGTTTTGACTACGCCGACGACCCACTGGAAAGATGTGCTTACCGGTCAGACGTGGACGTGGTCCCGCAGCGAGCGGGTTGACGTAGGGATGGCTATCAAGCTGTCTGGCCACCAGGCCCGTGTGCTGGTGTTCTGCAGTTTCTGAAAGAACGGCCGGAGGCCGTTCTTTCAGAAGTAAATTGCTCTGCACCAAAGTCGATCGTGAAGACTCACCCTGGGACGATCCCAATAGGCCCCCCTTCCCATGCCAATCGCCCCAAAGCCCTCCGGGCGCAGATCATGCGAAATGAATTATGGACGCTTCCCCTCCCGTGGTCCCTGCCCCAAAAAATAATCCAGCGGACCCATAAGCTCATGAATTTAGCCGCCAAGCGTTCCCTTTTTCCTTCCTGAGATGGCGGCCTCCGGCCGCTATCTCAGGAAGTGCAACCTATTTATGACCTATCCTTTTTTCTTTTTTTGGGCGTGCACATCCCTTCCTCGTGGATGGAGGCACTTTGGAGGCACTTTGGAGGCACTTTGGACAGGCACAACCCCATTGCCCCGCTGATCGCCTCCTTGCCTTGGCCCCACCAGAAATTGCTGGTACCATGCAACGCTCGAAGCCGACGGCGCAGATTTCAGCGGATACCCGGAGAATAGCGCGTG